>CAZLIW010000001.1:0-16930 GCA_964559325.1 uncultured Halanaerobium sp.
TAAATTTATCATCATCGGTTAATTCATCAAATAAATGTGGATGCCATTTTAAATGTTTATATGCTCGCTCATACAAATAATTATCTAATTCAGGTATATCTCTATGCTCATAAGTTGTTTTTAGTTTTGAAAATAATTTTGGGAAACTACTTTTATTTTTTAATTGACTGTAAAGACTATGAATGAATTTCTATAAAGTGTTCAATACTGCGGTCATAGGTTTTTTCGGCATCTTCCGGAAAATAGCAGGCCGGCAGTTCTCCTCTTTTGCGGTGATAATGGACACATTCACAGCAGAGTCCTTTGCGGGAACAGGGATAACTGCAGTTACATATATCCTGATTTCTGTCAAAATTTTTGCATTCAGCCATTATTACCCCTCCTGTTATTTATTTCTCATTACTATTTTATCTAAGTTTAATTAATTTGTCTAATTTAATCTAAAAAACGGCTTCTACATATGATATGATAGCATATGAGCGGTGGAATAAAAAGTTATGTCATGAGAACAGTATTATTTATTTGAAAAAATCAGTTAGAAGAAAAAAATCAGTTAGAAGAAGAAAAGTAAATTGATATAATTATTTTCTGGAGGTAATCTGGTTGAGATTAAAACATAACTTTTATCAAAATGATGCTGTTGCTGCAGCCGAAAAACTTATCGGGAAACTGATTGTTAGAGAAATAAATAATAAAAAAATAATTGTTAAAATTGTAGAAACAGAGGCTTATGCTGGCCCGGATGATAAAGCTTCTCATGCTTATAATAACAGGAAAACTAATAGAACAGAAGTGATGTTTAAAAAAGGTGGAAATGTTTATGTTTTTTTAATTTATGGTATACATTACTGTTTTAATATAGTGACAGGTAAAATAGATGTTCCTTCTGCAGTACTGATTAGGGCTGTGGAACCAGTGGCGGGTATTGATTTAATTCGAGAAAACAGAGGTATAAAGAGTAATAGAACTGAGGATCTGACAAATGGACCGGGAAAGCTGGCCCAGGCTTTAAAGATTGATTTAAGCTTTAATGGATATAATCTTATAACCGGAAGCAAGCTTTATATAATAGATAATGAAAATGATAATTTAAATGTCAATTCATCAGAGAGAATAAATATCGATTATGCAGAAGAATATAAAAATAAAAGATGGCGGTTTTATTTAGCTGACAGCAAATTTTTATCAGAATAAAGCACAGGCAGAAAACATTAGAGCAGAGGAGCAGGGAGAATTGAAAAATTACATAGAAAAATTTAAAAAAGATAATGAATTTAAAATTATTGTAGAATTTGCATTTCTGCAGTTTTTTTTCTGGAGCACCTGGTCCATTTATGGTGCCTACCTGGTATATTATCTGGGTGATATAGGCTACAGCAATATGCGAATAGGCCTAATGACATCACTCAGAACATTTACAGGTCTGATTGGACCACCTGTGATAGGATATTTATGTGATAAAATAGAAAATAGAAGAAAGGTCTTTATGCTTTCTATGTTTATAATGGCCCTGGTTATCACTCCATTTACTTTTTATGGAGATTTAATGATAATAATTGCTATTGGAATGGTCGGCTTTCTCTGGGAGCCACAGCAATCTGTGCTGGATAGCTGGATTCTGGAAACTTCTTTAAATACAGCAGATAATTATGGTTTTATGCGTGCCTGGGGATCGATAGGATATGCATTTACAGTAACTTTATTTGGCCATATTATAGAAAAATTTGGCTGGCAGTTCCATTTTGCCGGATATGGGATTTATGTTTTAATGCTTTTGATTACAGCCTACAGTATAAAAGATAACAGTTATATGAGGGTGAAGGCAAAAAGACAGAAGCTTAAGAAAGAGGGAAAAGAACTAAAAAGCAGTGATAAAAACATATTGCGTCTTTTTAAAAATAAGGAATATATTTTTATACTCTTTATTATTTTGCTGATCTTTATTCCTGCAATGATGGTTTTTGTTTATCTGGCTCCAATAATAAAATCTGTAGGTGGGGATTCTACGGACTTAGGATATACACTATTTTTTAATGCTTTAAGTGAAGCACCAATATTTTTTGCAGCAAAATATTTTCTCAAAAGATTTAAAACAAAAACACTACTGCTGTTTTCCGCATCTGCTTATCTGCTGAGAATTGTTATCGCAGCAGTTGCGGTATCACCTACATATATGCTGTTTTTTGGTATGATGCAGTCTTTATCTTTTGGTGTATTTCTGGTTACAGTAAGATATTATGTACAGAAGGTTGCGCCGGATGAATTGAAAACAACAGCTCAGAGTATTGCCCTGATGGCAGGTTTTGGTGCTGGAGGAATAATTGCCAGCCTGCTTGGTGGATATCTTATCGATAATTTTGGACTTGATATAATGTTGAGAGCTGCAATAATATTAAGTACTGCAGCGATTTTAGTTCTAATTCTTTCTATAATTATGGATAGAGTTGATTTTAATAAAGCAAATAGTACCAATAGATAACACATAAAACCGGGGAATGAAAGCATTGAAGATAAAAAACATTACATTTACAGCATTAAGTCTGGCCCTTATTTTTGTTTCACTAACTTTATTTAGAGGGGCCACCAATATTGTGAACAGCCTTACTGTTCCGGTGATTATTTATATAAATATAAGGGAATATGGTATAAGAAATTTTGTGATACTTGTTATTTCTGTTCTTGTTATTTCTATTTTATTCTTTTTTCAGCAGCTGGCATTTATATTCACCTATGCACTGATTGCACTTATTTTGAATTTGATAGCAAAAAATGATTACAGCTTTTTTAAAAGTTCAATAATGATTTCGTCTATTACTACTGTTTTTTTTCTGCTTGGTGTTAATCTGACTGACCTGATATTTGGAACAGCGATAACAAATTTGTACAGTTCTATTTTAGGTGGCAGAATATATGCCGTTATATTAATTTTTGCAGTTCAGGGAGCTGTAATAGGTAACCTGCTGCTGATTATAGTAAAAAGTATTGAAAAAAGAATTAATTATTAAAGAAAACTGGCAGACTATTTGATATTGGCTTAAGCTCTTTAGATAAAATAATTTATGATGGAGGAATATGGCAGTGGGTTTTTTATATGAGCTTGATATTAAAGAAAAGAAAATATTTCATATCCTATTAATCAGTTTTCTGGTAAAATACAATTATTTCTGCTGGAATATCTTTAATGTACCTTCAGTGGTGAGCCTTATTGTTAAAAATATAGTTATAATTTTTACAGTATTTACTGTCTTGCCGATTTTTTTGAAAACTAAAAAGAGAAAGACAGCTGTTTTTTTACTTTATTTTTTCTTTACAGTATTTTTTCTGGCAAATCTCTGGTACAACAGGTATTTTGGCAATTATCTGAGTCTGGCAGATATGACAATGGGCCAGGGAGTTCGCCCTTACAAAGTTCTTTTTCGACAGTTGTGGAGATTTTTTGATATTATTTTTGTTGTGGAAATCCCTGTCATATTGTATTATATCTTTTTTAAAGAAGAGAGCCGCCGCCACTATGTATTTACTAAAGACAGTCAGGGGAGTAGTTCTATATTAAAAAATAAAATAATTCTTCTTCTGATAGTGATTATACTTCTGGGTGGTCAGGTGCTTTACACCAGTTCGCTTTTTGTGGCTGACGGATTTCTTGAGCTTTACGAATATAGTTCTCCCGCTTTTGTAAATGTTTACGGAATTTTCCCCCTCTATGCAGCAGAATTTATGCAGATGAAAAAAAGAGATGAGGAAGCTGACAGCAAAATAGACAGTCCACCGGTAGAAACAGAAAAAAATTTAAGTGGAGACTATAATATAAAGAATATAAAAAATGTGCTTGTTATTCAGCTGGAATCACTGGATCAAAAAATCATTGATTATAAATATAATGGAAAAGAAGTGACTCCATTTTTAAATAGACTTAAAGACAGCTCTATGTATTTTCCGGATATATATGCCCAGCATATCAATGGAAGCTTTGATGCAGAGTTTTCTTTTTTAACTTCTCTTTATCCAATAAATAAAAATTATGCTTTTAAAGTGAATGATATGGCAAAATTTAATACTGTTGTTAGAGAGTTCAATGAAAAAAATTATACTACTCTGGCCTTTCACGGTAATGAGGAAGGTTTTTTTTATCGGGATAAAGGCTATCTGGAAATGGGATTTGATAAATTTTACAGCAGAAAAGACTTTTCTGCCAGACAGGGACTGGTTGGAGAAGATAGTTATTTAGGTATCAATGATTATGATTTCTTCTATCAATCACTGGATTATATTTCAGAAGCAGAACAGCCGTTTTTTGCTTTTTTGATAACTGTCAGCAGTCATACTCCTTTTGATTTTTATCCAAAAGAAGAAAAAGTGGATGAATTTGATGATATTTCTTCTAAGTTTGTGAGAGATTATTTTAATTCCATGCATTTTGTTGATGAATCTGTAAAAATGTTTTTCAGTGGACTTGAAAAAAAGGATCTGCTGCAGAACACACTTGTGGTAATATATTCAGATCATACGGCAGATATAATGAAAGAAGAATACAGTTCTGGTGGGAATTTTATTGTTGAGGGTAATGTAAAAGAACCGGAAAATATACCACTGATTTTCTTTCACCCGGATATAAAAAATAAAGTTATAGAAAAAAACGGCAGCCAGACCGATATTGCTCCAACTTTATTTGATATCCTTGGGTATAAAGAAAAACCGCCTGAATTTCTGGGTGTATCACTGCTGAAGAAAGCTGAAGAACCACTGCTTTTTTTACATGAAATTCCACAGATAATTTACAAAGATAATCTTTTTATCAGAATGCCTTCTGCTGCAGATGAAGAAGCAGCTGTAAAGAACATAGCGGTAAAAGAAGCAGCAGAGAAAAAAATAACTAAACTTCCATATGAAAAAATACTGAGGCTTGATAGAATTATTAATTATATGAGAGAAATAATGCATAAAATACTGTCAGATTAAGTATAAATCTAATTGGATGGCCGATAAAAACTATGATGTATTTTAAAAATAAGCTAATACATTTAGAGAACATCTTTAAGCTCCACTTTTTTGAGAGATTCCTCTAAACCGTTTTTATAAAGTTCATAGATTTTTTCCATTTCCGGCTCTAAAAATATATTTTCTATATCAAAATCAGAGATTATATGTTTAAAGCTGCTTAATTTATAGAGGTTGATTTTATCTATTGGAGTTGATAAGAAATATCTATCAGACTTAGATTTTACAACATAACCATCTGTCTGCAGCATTTCTAAGTTTTTTTCTATTATTTCTGGTGGAAAGTTAATTTTCTGCATAAATTCTCTTAGACTTATGCCTTTTTTATCTTCACTTTCGAATTTTTTGCTCAAAGTAATTATAACTGCTGCCGGTATAAGGACCTGAAAATCCTCTTTTAAATTTCTGTTTTGAGTTAGATATTTCAGGTTGGAGCGGTACTGAAAAACATGGGATATTACTGCACCGGTAAGTATTATAAGCCAGACAAGATAGAGCCAGACAAGAAAAAATGGTATTACAGATAAAGATCCATAAATTTGGCGCTGAAAGCTATATGCAGTAAGATTTTTTGTATATATTCCATAAAGATTTTTGCTGAGGATAAACAGTATACCACTTACTGTACCGGCAAAAACTGCAGAAGAAGCCTCTACCTCTGTATTTGGTATAATATAGTAGGCAAATATAAAAATGAGGAAGTTTGAGCTGAACATTATAAGATTAAAAACCATACTGCTGCCCGGTTCTGAATCATTTAACCAGAAGCCCAGATATTTTTCGGAAAAAATAAGGCTGATGCTGAGCAGAAGAGTAAGAATAAAAGTTCCCAGGGTAATAAATGTCCAGAAAGAAATAAACCTCTTAAAAATATCTCTGTGTTCACTTACCATCCAGATCTGGTTAAAAGTTACTTCTACTCTGGCCAGCATAAATACAATTAAAAGTATGAGAGAGAAAAAGCTTAATGCACCAAGCTGTTCTACATCAGCACTGTATATATATTTTTCTAAATAATTAATAACTGACTGTCCGGTTCCTGCAGCAAGATTTTTCAGAATAATATTCTGGATTTGCGATGATATTTTATCTATTCTTCCGAAAAAGTCAAACAGGGTAAATATGTAAAAAAGAAAAATAAAAAATGGCACGACAGAAAGTAGTGTAATATAGACCATTCCCATTGCTTTTATCAGAATATCATTTTCTTTTAGTTTTTGATATACTCTGATTATAAATAATTTCCAGTTTATATTTAAAATTTCCGAAAAGAAATCCGCTATATTTGCAAACATATTAAACCCCCATTTATTAAAATTAATAATACTCAATTACTATTTACTTATATTTCACGTGTTGGCAGCATTTTGTGGGTCAGATTATTTGTTAGGTTAGTTATATTTTACACCAAAAGCAATTATTAATAAAGGATCCTGCAGATATAATAGCTTTTGGTATTTCTAAAATGAATTTTACTAAACTTTTTATAAAAGCTAAGCATTAGAAGTAAATATAATTAATTTTTAAATTTGAAGATGGATTTTTGCACCATTTTTTAAATTGTGTTATAGTAAAATTAATATTTTTAAAATAGCAATATTTTGATGAACTAAATTTTTTCGCACTGTTTCCGCACTGCATATTAAATATTTCAATTTTATATTCAAAATTTAGAATTA
The DNA here is from genome assembly GCA_964559325.1 of uncultured Halanaerobium sp. Classification (GTDB taxonomy): domain Bacteria; phylum Bacillota; class Halanaerobiia; order Halanaerobiales; family Halanaerobiaceae; genus QPJE01. The sequence goes on from CAZLIW010000001.1 coordinate 6,678, forward strand.
TAAATGTTTTTCTCGATAATTATTTAAAAACAGGAGGGAGTATTGAGAATGCCGCAGAAATTTAGAAAGGTACTTGTTGCAAATAGAGGTGAAATAGCCATCAGAGTTATTAGAGCCTGTAAGGAACTAGGTATCAGGACTGTTGCTGTGTATTCGGAAGAAGACAAAAAAGCACTTTTTAGAACAAAGGCAGATGAATCCTATCTTATAGGAAGAAACAGAGGTCCAATTGATGCATATCTTAATATCAATGAAATTATTGATCTGGCTGTAAAAAAAGATGTTGATGCAGTTCATCCAGGTTATGGTTTTCTGGCAGAAAATCCGGAATTTGTAAGAAAATGTTGTGAAGCCGGTATAACCTTTATCGGGCCAGATGCTGAAATAATGGAAAAGCTTGGAGATAAAATAAAATCGAAGCTTTTGGCAAAAAAGCTCGGCATACCAGTAATTTACGGCCTGGAAAAACCGATTAAATCTGAAGATGAAATAAAAGAATTTGCAGAAAATGTAAAATATCCGATTATGCTTAAAGCTGCCGCTGGTGGTGGTGGAAGGGGTATGCGGATTGTGAGATCAGACTCAGAACTTATTGATTCATTTAAATCTGCCCGCCAGGAGGCAAAAAAAGCTTTTGGATCTGAAGAAATTTTCGTAGAAAAATATCTGGAAAATCCCAAACATATAGAAGTACAGATCCTGGCAGATAATTATGGAAATATTGTTCATCTTTATGAGAGGGACTGCTCAATCCAGAGAAGACATCAAAAAATTGTTGAATATACTCCGGCTTTTTCTCTCAGCCAGGAAAAAAGAGAAGAAATATATAAAGATGCAGTAGAACTGTGTCAGGGTGCTGGATATAAGAATGCAGGTACAGTTGAATTTTTAGTAGATAAAGATAACAACCACTATTTTATAGAGGTAAATCCGAGAATTCAGGTAGAACATACAGTAAGTGAAATGGTTACAGGAATAGATATTGTTCAGTCACAGATTTTAATTGCTCAGGGATATAAGCTTAATTCTGAGGTGGTGAATATAAAATCACAGGCAGATATTGAAATGCGGGGTTATTCGATTCAGTGTCGGGTGACAACTGAGGATCCTGCCAATAATTTTATTCCTGATACAGGCAGATTGGACCACTATAGAACAGGTTCAGGTTTTGGAATCCGCCTTGATGGAGGGAATGGTTATACCGGGGCAGTAATTAACCCCTATTATGACAGCTTACTTGTTAAAACTATTTCCTGGTCCAGAACATTTGAGGATGCGGTGAGAAAGGCAGTTAGATCTGTTGAGGAAATGAAGGTTAAAGGAGTAAAGACAAATGTTGCATTTTTGATAAATGTGCTCAATCATCAGGATTTTAGAGATGGAAAGTGTGATACAGGTTTTATAGAAAATAATCCTGAACTGCTTGATATTAAACCGAGTTCCAACCGAGAATATAAGGTGCTGAAATATCTGGGAGAAAAGATAGTAAATGAAACAAGAGGTCATAAACCTGATTTTGATGTACCGCGTATACCACCTGTAGAAAAGCCGGATAAATTGGTTGGGAGCAGGCAGATACTGCTTAAATCTGGCCCGGAAGGTCTGGTAAATTGGATTAAAGATACCGACAGACTTCTCCTTACAGATACAACATATAGAGATGCTCATCAGTCACTAATGGCAACCAGGATGAGGACTATTGATATGGAAAAAATAGCAGAATCCACTTCAGTACTGGCATCAGATTTGTTTTCACTTGAGATGTGGGGTGGAGCAACTTATGATGTGGCATACAGGTTTTTAAAAGAATCCCCCTGGGAAAGAATTGCCAGGCTGAGAGATAAAATACCGAATATACTTTTTCAGATGCTGCTGAGGGGTTCCAATGGGGTTGGCTACAAAAATTATCCTGATAATGTAATAAGAGAACTTGTTAAAGAATCAGCTGCAGCTGGAATAGATGTTTTCCGTATATTCGATTCTTTAAACTGGCTGCCGGGAATGGAAATTGCGGTAGATGAGGTAATTAAAAACGGAAAAGTAGCAGAAGTATCACTCTGCTATACAGGAGATATTCTGGATAAAAACAGGCAGAAATTTGATCTGGACTATTATCTGGATCTGGCCAGAAGGATTGAAGATATGGGAGCACATATACTTGCTGTTAAAGATATGTCCGGACTGCTGAAACCCTATGCTGCTTATGAATTAATAAAAGCGATTAAATCTGAAATTTCAATTCCGGTACATCTGCACACACATGATACATCCGGTAATGGAACTGCAGCAATGCTGATGGCAGCAGAAGCAGGAGTTGATATTGTAGATACTGCGTTTAATACCATGGCAGGTCTAACAAGTCAGCCACCTCTAAACTCCATTGTGGCAGCACTGGAAAATACAGAGAGAGATCCCGAACTTGATAATGAAGATATTCAGAAAATATCCAATTACTGGGGCAGTGTGCGCCCGGTTTATTCTCAGTTTGAATCAGATTTAAAATCAGGGACAGCAGAGATTTACAAATATGAGATACCAGGTGGTCAGTATTCTAATTTAAAACCACAGGTTGAAAGTGTAGGGCTCGGCCATAAATTTAAAGAAGTTAAAGAGATGTTCAGAAAGGTTAATTTTATGCTGGGAGATATCCCTAAGGTAACTCCCTCTTCCAAAGTGGTGGGAGATCTTGCCATATTTATGGTAAAAAATGATATTACACCGGAAAACATTTACCAAAAAGCTGCAGATATGGCTTTTCCTGATTCGGTATATGCCTACTTTAAAGGGATGCTGGGACAGCCGCCCGGAGGTTTCCCCAAAAAACTGCAGAAGCTTGTTTTAAAAGATGAAGAACCTATAACAGTCAGACCGGGAACACTGCTGGGGGGATTTGATTTCAAAAAGGCAGAAAAAGATCTGAAGGCAGATTATAACAGAGACTTTGACAGTAAAGATCTGATAAGCAGTGCACTTTACCCACAGGTTTACAGAGATTATCTCGATTATCTTGAAGAATATGGAGATTTAAGCCACATGGGTAGTGATATATATTTCCATGCACTTGCTGAAGGAGAAAGCAGTGAAATAAAGATAGAAGAAGGAAAAACACTAATTGTTAAGCTGCTGGAGATCGGTAAAGTTGATGATGAAGGATACCGCAGGCTGGATTTTGAAGTAAATGGATTTAGAAGAGAAATAAAAGTGCTGGATAGAGCAATTTCTTCTCAGCAGAAAACAGAAAAAAGAAAGATAGCAGATCCTGATGACAGAATGCAGATTGGTGCAAGCCTGCCCGGTAAGATAGTAGAAATACTCGTAAAAGAAGGCCAGGAGGTTAAAGAAAATCAGAGCCTTGCTATTATGGAGGCAATGAAAATGGAGACAAATATAAAAGCTCCGGTAGATGCTGAGGTTAAGCGCATCCATGCTGAAGCAGGAGAAGAGCTTGAATCCGGTGAACTTATTATAGAGCTGGAAACTCCAGTTGAATAATAAAGAGGAGTTTCCAAATTCTTTTTTGAAGCGTAATATAAAAAATGGGATAACTACTATGAATAATAATTTGGAGAAACAATATACTAATGATATAATTGATACTATCAGTTAAAAGAAGTATTTTTATAGAAGGGGCTGTTGTAATGAACGATCAGAATATAGTCAGGCTGGAATATGAAGGAAAAGAAATTATACTTATACCAACCGCACATATTTCTAAAAAAAGTGCAGAACAGGTAAAAGAAGTAATAGATGCTGAACAACCTGATAGTGTTTGTGTAGAACTTGATAAACAGCGCTATAATTCCATTAAGGACGAAAACCGCTGGAATGAAATGGATATATTTCAGGTGATTAAGGAGAAAAAATCCCTCCTGCTTTTGGTTAATTTAATAATCAGTTCTTTTCAGAGTCGTATGGCAGAAAAGCTGGGAATCAATGCTGGTCAGGAAATGATGCAGGGCATAGAGTCAGCTGAAGAAATTGGGGCTGAACTGGTGCTTGCCGACAGAAATATACAGATTACATTTAAGAGAGTATGGCGTGGATTGGGTTTTATAGAAAAAATAAAGCTGATAATGCAGATAGTTTCCATGATCTTTTTTGATGAAGAAATAACAGAAGAAGAGATGGAGGAGCTGAAATCCAGTGATTCGCTGAATATACTGCTTGAGGAGATGGCCTCCTCCTTTCCTGGAATAAAGCATTATCTGCTCGATGAGAGAGATCAATATCTGGCAAATAAAATAAAAAATGCTCCTGGTGATAAAATTGTGGCCGTTTTAGGTGCTGCACATGTTCCGGGTATACAAAAAGAAATTTATAAAGAACAGGATCTTGACAGGCTGAACGAACTGCCTCCGAAAAAAAACTGGGGTAAAATATTTTCCTGGGGTATACCGCTGGTTATTGGATTTATTATAATTTATACATTTATTAATAATTTTAGGACCGGGATTGAAGTAACCAAAGCCTGGTTTATCTGGAATGGATCACTGTCAGCTCTGGGTGTGCTGTTGGGGAGAGGTCATATTTTGACTATATTGACTGCTTTTTTGGTTGCACCTTTAAGTTCTCTTAATCCAACACTGGCAGCCGGCTGGTTTGCAGGAATTGTCGAAGCATATGTCAGAAAACCCAAAGTTCGTGATTTTCAGGATTTATCTAAAGGAATAAGTGTTAAAGAGATCTGGACAAACAAGGTCACAAGAGTGCTGCTCATTGTTGTACTTGCAAATTTGGGCAGTGTAATTGGAACATATATCGGAGGAGCAAGTGTAATAAAAACTTTTTTGGAAAGCTTGAATTTATAAAGGATGATTTAAATGTCAACCAGCAGAGATCTGCAGGCTAAACTAACAAAAGAAAAGATTTACAGCAATGCGATCAAATTGATCCGCAAAAAGGGTTTTGAAAATATTTCTGTAAGTGAAATATGTGATAAATCAGATGTTTCTATAGGAACTTTTTACTATTATTTTAAGACAAAACAGGATATTTTATTTGAAATTTACAAAAAAGCTGATGATTATTTTGAGAATACAGTTTACGAAAATTTAAAATCAGATAATCACCTGGAAAAAGTAAGAGAATACCTCTTTTATTATATTAAATTTGTCGAAGATGACGGTATTGATATGATAAAACACCTCTATATACCTGACAATAAGCTTTTTGTTAAAAAGGGCAGAGCTATGCAGACAATTCTGGAAGATATTATAGCAAAAGGACAGCTAAAAAAACAGATATCGGACAGAATGAGCCCTGAGGAAGCTGTTAGATTTTCCTTTGTGGTAATGAGGGGTGTGGTTTTTGACTGGGCACTTAATGACGGAAGCTATGATATTGTGGAAAATGCAGAGCCGTTTATAGACAGTGTCTGTGATTATCTTTCTGTATAGTTTTCTGTACAGCCTTTTCTGAAATAATTTCTATATAATATTCATTGATTTCTGTAATGTTTATCTGGATATTCATTTCGTATAAAAAGATAGGATTGGATATATTTTAAATCAAAAAGCAGATGTGTCATCAAATTTTATAAAATATGTATAGGAAAATAGGATTAAATATATTTGGCAGCTAAATTAAAACTAAATGATTTTTGATGTTTGATTAATAAGCTCTTCTTTTGAACAGAATGACTACAAATCTGTTCAAAATGGAGAGTTTTTTTAGTGCACAAATTTTGACAGTTTTAGCCCTTTATGATACACTGAACATGTTCAGTGAATTGATTCGATATTTAACTTGGAGGTGGTCTTTAGAGTTTAAGCAGTTATGAAATGGTATTTGGTGGATTAGTAAGAGTATTTTAAAGAATTTTGTATCAGAAATAAGTGCATATATTTTTTTGTTTAACTTAGTTATATTTTTCACAGCTTATAATTTTATTAAACAAAAGAGAAAAAAATTTTATTAAACAAAGGAAAAATCAATATTATTAAACAAAAAGTTTTAAAAATCAATATTTTAAGAAGAAGGGAAGATAAAATAATGAAAAAATTATCAATTGTTTTAGTTTCATTAATGATTGTTTTATCTCTGGCAGGTTCTTCTGCTTTTGCAGCAGAGCTGAGTATGGAGCCGGGTACTTACAGCGGTAGTGCTGAAGGTATGAATGGAACAATAGAAGTTAGTGTTACTGTTAGTAAAGATGAGATTACTAATATTGAAGTAGTTTCTGAAAAAGAAACAGATGGTTTGACAGATGCTGTGTTTGAAAAAGTTCCAAAGAATATTCTTGCATATCAGTCACTGGCTGTAGATGGAGTTTCTGGTGCAACATATGCCAGTGAAGGTCTGATGGCTGCAGTTGTAAATGCACTGGAAAAAGCAGGTGCGGATATTGATTTTCTAAAAAATAAGGAAATAAAAAAAGAAACTGCTAAAAAAGCAGAAGATAGATCTACAGAAGTAGTTGTCATCGGTGGTGGAAATGCAGGTCTGGCTGCTGCAGTATCTGCCAGCAACAATGGTGCTGAGGTAATTCTGCTGGAAAAAATGCCGATGTTAGGTGGTAATTCAATTAGAGCTGGTGGAGCATATAATGCTGTTGACCCTAAAAGACAGGAAAAGCAGGGAATAGAAGATTCTGTGCCGAGACATTTTTATCATACATATACCGGTGGAGATAAAGAAGGTAAGATCAAATTGATTTATACACTGGTTAACAATGCATATAATGGAATCGAATGGCTGGAAAGTATGGGCATGGAGTTTGAAGATGAAGTATTTACTGTTCTTGGTGCATTATGGCCCAGAAGCCATGCTCCCAGTGAGCCAGTTGGAACAGGATTTATAAATACTTTAAGAGATCAGGCAGAAGAAAATGGTGTAGAAATTCTTCTTAATACAAAAGCAGAAGAACTTATTAAAGAAGATGGAAGAGTAGTAGGGGTTAAGGCCAGCACAGAAGACGGCAGTTTTGAACTTAGAGCAAGTAAAGGTGTTGTTCTGGCAGCAGGTGGATTTGCTGCAAATGTAGAAATGAGGACCAAATATAATCCAGGACTTGATGAAAAAACAAAAACAACAAATCATCCAGGAGCTACAGGTGATGGGATCATTATGGCAGAAGAAATTGATGCAGATTTAGTAGGTATGAAATATATTCAGAGTCTACCACTTGGTGATCCGGAGACTGGTTCACTTACAGGTTGGGCTGGTATGAGTGTTGAAAACTATATTTTTGTCAACAAAAAAGGTAAAAGATTTGTCAGTGAAGCTGATAGAAGAGATGTAATGACAAATGCACTTATAGATCAGCCTGACAGCTTTATGTATATAGTATGTGATGCACATTCAATGCCAGCTGGATCAAAAAATTCATTCAATGAATCAATTGAAGAGCTTGTAGAAAAAGGTAAAACTCTCAAAGCAATGACAATTGAAGGTCTGGCAGAAAAAATGAATGTAGATCCTGATGTATTTGCAGAAACAGTCAGAAAATATAATAAAGCTGTAGAAACTGGAGAAGATGAGTTTGGCAAAACTCTGTTTGACAAAAAGCTGAACAAAGCTCCATTTTATGCAAGTCCTCGAGTTCCAACTGCACACCACACAATGGGTGGAGTAAAGATTAATTCTGATACACAGGTAATAGATACAGCAGGAAATATTATTCCTGGTTTATTTGCAGCCGGTGAGGTAACAGGTGGAATTCATGGAACAAATAGACTGGGTGGTAATGCACTGCCTGATACAATTGTATATGGTAGAATCGCTGGAGAAATGGTATCTAAGTAAAAATTGATAGCCAGAATTAGAATATTTAACAGCAAAATGTCATGAAGATAGTAAATAATCTTTAAATTACTGCAGAAGATATATCTTCCAATCAAATATAAAATATTATAGAAAAAATATTATATAAATCTTAAAATTCGATATAGTTTCTGAGAGCTGATCATCAATTTAATGGTGGTCAGCTTTTTATGTTATAAAAATTGAAGATCTTTTAAAGATTAAATGTTTGAAAATTATTAAAAGTAGTTTATTTCATTAATTTCTATAAATTGACAGATATTTGTTTCTGTGTTATACTAGCCGTGTTTGACAGAAAAATTTGCTTAAGGAGGTGAGGAAAACAGAAATAATAACTAATTACATACTTTTTAAATTAATTAAAAGGCAATTTTTTTGTCAAATATAGTTATATTTTTCACAAAAATATAAAATTCACTACTAAAATAATTTAGAACTACATAAAACAGGGAGGACTATTAAGATGAAAAAAATAGCATTAATTATAATGTCTCTTATTTTAATCATTGGTGGAATGAGTTCAGCAGTGATGGCAGGAGATATAGCTATGGAAGCTGGAACATATAGCGGAAAAGCACAGGGAATGAACGGAGAAATTGAAGTAAAAATTAAAGTAAGTGAAAAAGAAATTGAAAGTATTGAAGTTATAAGTGAAGATGAAACTGATGGAATTACAGATTCAGTTTTTGAAGAAATCCCAGCAGAAATAATAGCAAATCAGAGTTTTTCTGTTGATACTATCTCTGGTGCTACATTTGCCAGTGAAGGGCTTATAGAAGCTGTTAAAAATGCAGTTAAAAAAGCAAAAGGTATCGCAGTAGCTTCTAATGAAAAAACTAAAGAAATAGAAGAGGCTTCAGAACAGAGTTATGATGTAGTAGTTGTAGGTGCCGGTGGTGCAGGTCTGGCTGCTGCAGTAGAAGCCAGAAATGGTGGTGCAGATGTTGTACTTTTAGAAAAAATGCCTACAATTGGTGGTAATACAAAAATTTCCGGTGGAGGAATGGCTGCAGCTGAAAACTGGGTTCAGAAAGAAAAGGGAATTGAAGATAGTAAAGCAAGACATATTAAAGATACACTTGCAGGTGGAGATTTTAAAAATGATCCCAAACTTGTAACAAAACTTGCTTATAAAGCATCAGATGCAGTTGAATGGCTGAGAGATTATATAAATGTAGTATTTGAAGATTATTTATTCTTATTTGGTGGTCATACTGCAAAAAGAAGTCTTATCCCTGAAGGTAATACAGGTTATGAGATTATCAAGAAATTTAGATCAAAAGCAGATGAATTAAATATTCCTATTAAACTTGAAACAAAGGCTGTTGAATTAATAAAAGATGGTGACAGAATAACGGGTGTAAAAGCAGAAAAGAATGGTAAAGAAATAGTTTTTAATGCTAAAAAAGGTGTAATCCTAACAACAGGTGGATTTGGTTCAAATGTTGAGATGAGAAAGCGCTTTAATCCAGAATATGATGAAGATTATTTAAGTACTAATGGTGAAGGAATTACAGGTGATGGAATTGTTATGGCTGAAAATGCTGGAGCTGCTTTAGAAGGTATGCAGTATATTCAATCATATCCTATCTGTAATCCAATAACTGGTCAGCTTTCTTATATTGGTAATACACGTTTTATAAGCACAGTGCTGGTCAACAAAGAAGGAAAGCGCTTTGTTGAAGAATTGGAACGCAGAGATGTTATTTCTAGTTCTATTATTGCTCAAACTGGTTCTGCTGCATATCAGATATGGGATCAGAACATAATGGATATCAGTAAAGTAGGAGAAAATCACAAGGCAGAAATGAATTATTTATTAAAAAATGATCTACTTGTAAAGGTTGATAATATTAAAGAAGGAGCAGACTTCTTTAATATAGATGATGAACAGCTTAGTAAAACAGTTGCTCGTTACAATAAATTTGCTGAACAGGGTTATGATGAAGACTTTAATAGAAGAGGGGATCTAATTCCTATTAAACAGCCTCCATTTTATATCTTAAAAGCAGTACCTGCTATCCATCATACAATGGGTGGAATTAAGATTAACACTAATGCTCAGGTATTAGATAAGGATGGAAATATTATTCCTGGCTTATTTGCAGCCGGTGAGGTAACAGGTGGAATACATGGAACAAATAGACTTGGCAGTAATGCAATTGCAGATGCAATTGTTTATGGTAGAACTGCCGGTCAGATGATAAGTAAATAAAGATAATTATTTAAAATTAAAAAAACAATTAAATAATTTCTTTTAGCAATTAGTGCAGGTTGATGACTGTGATTTTAACAGTTTATCAACCTGTTTTTTTATTTAAAATTTTCTAGAAAGTTTTATCTAAAAAGTCTTAAGAGGAATTAAAATAGTTGGAATAGAGGAAATTCTTATATAAATTGTATAATTAAATGCACGGTTTGAATTAGACAAAAAAACAGACACACACCTGTACCTTTTGTATAATGTTAATAGCGACAAAAACATTAGGAGG
>CAZLIW010000001.1:16940-22267 GCA_964559325.1 uncultured Halanaerobium sp.
AGTAGTGTACAGAATATTTGTCAAAATAATTATAATACAGAAAGAGAAAGGTGAATTGCAACCTGCAATTCATCATAAAAGTAACTATGTAAAAAATAACTTGACTTAATGAACGATATTCATTATAATATATAATATCGATTAAATAATGAACAATATTCATATAAAATATTTCACATAATTAATATAAGCTTATAAGGAGGAATTAAGAATGTATAAAGATGAAAAAACTAAAATGATGGCAGAGATGCCGATACCAAAATTACTGACAAATATGTCGATACCGGCTATTATTGGAATGTTGGTAACAGCAGTTTATAATATTGTTGATACTATTTTTGTCGGTAGAATTGGGACAGAAGCGATTGGGGCGGTAACAGTAGCATTTCCGCTTTTTATGATTATTTCTGCTGTGGGACTTACTTTTGGAGTTGGTTCTGCATCTTACATATCCCGACTGCTGGGGGAAGACAAAAAAGAGATGGCTGAAAAAGTGGCAGTAACTTCTATTATAACTACAATTATTACGGGAATAATTTTTGCTTTTGCAGGAATAAAATTTCTCAGGCCTCTGCTCAATATATTTGGGGCCACTGAAACAATACTTCCCTTTGCTTTAAATTATACTGCAGTAATTATCTTGGGCAGTGTATTTACCATGAGTAATATGAATATGAATAATATGGTGAGGGCAGAAGGTAGTGCAAAGATGAGTATGGTTGCATTAAGTACTGGTGCGGTGTTAAATATAATTCTGGATCCAATTTTAATTTTTGGACTTGATATGGGAATTACTGGAGCAGCAGCAGCAACAGTTATTTCTCAGGCCGTTTCTACTGTGATGCTGTTAACTTTCTATAAATCCAAAAAAAGTGTTCTGAATATTAAACTTGCTAACTTTACACCATCTTTAGAAATATATGGTGAAGTAATGAAAATAGGTGTTCCTACATTAATAAGACAGCTGCTCAACAGTGTTGCTATGACAATGCTCAATAATTTTGCAGCCAGATATGGAGATTCTACTGTAGCATCTGTTGGCATAATAAACAGAGTATTTTCTATCGGATTTTTTGTTACTGCAGGATTTACTCAGGCTTTCCAGCCTGTTGCAGGTTTTAATTATGGAGCAAAGATGTTTGATCGCTTAAAGGAATCGATTAAAGTAACAATTAAACGCACAGGTATTTTTGGAATAAGTCTTGCCTTAATCTTCTTTTTCTTCAGCAGAGAGGTGATAATGATTTTTTCTAAAGATCCTGAAGTAATAAATATTGCTGCTTCTGGTCTAAAACTTTATTCATTTATTCTGCCTGTGGTTGGATTTACCATAACAGTTAATACACTTTTTCAGGCACTTGGACATGGAGTTCCTGCAGCAGTTCTTTCTTTTTCCAGACAGGGCCTGTTTTTTGTACCTGCTTTATTATTTTTAAACGATTTTTTTAGCTCTAGAGGACTTTTTATGGCTCAGCCAGCTGCTGATTTTTTGACTTTTTTTCTGGCCGGATTTTTATTTTATCAGATATACAGAGATATTAAAGCAGAAAAGCGGCAGAAATCCTATGATAAAAATTATCAGATTCTATATGATGCAGAATAATATTTGACTTTCTTTTTGAATTTAATCTATAATTAAGATAACCATTTAATAAATCAAGATAATCATTTAATAACTAATAATAAAGCAGGAGCTGAGAACATGCCCAAAATAATAGAGAATTTAGATCAGCTTATTGTGCAGAAATCACTTGAGCTTTTTAAAAAGCATTCATATAAAAAAGTATGTATGAGGACAATTGCAGAAGAAGTAGGAATAGCTGTTGGTACTCTTTATAATTACTATCCGACAAAATGGGATCTTTATATAAGTGTGTTTGAAGAAAGCTGGAAAGAAACATATGAAGACTTAAAAGAAAAAACAGATGGGGCAAAAAAAGATTATATAAATCAATTTTTTACTATACTTTATCAGGATATGAAGCAAAAAAAAGGAATAGTAAAGGAACTTTTTCGACACATTATGAACAATCTTGAGCTGAGCAGTGATGAACAGAAGGCAAAAATAAAACAGGTGAGATTTCCAGATATCATGATGAATGATATATATAATCTTTTTCTCTGCAATTTCAAAAAGGAATATGAAGTTGATATTGAATATAGAGAGGAAGATTTAAACAGAATGTTTACAATGGTTTATACTTATATACCTCTTCTGCAGAGGACACACGATAATGATGAAGATAATATTGAATTTATTAATGATACAGTAAACTCCTATCTGGATAAAACTTTTTAATAGAGAATTGTAACGGAGTATAATAATTTTCAGACTAACGAGATAGGGGAAACTCTATCTTTTAAAAACATTTACAGGGGTGGTTAAATTGACAAATAATCTAAAAATAGAAGTTTATTCTAAAGGGTGGTGTCCATACTGTAAAAAGGCTAAAGCATTTTTGAAATCAAAGAATCTGGAGTATATCGAATATAATATCGACAATGAAGAAAAGTTTGAAGAAATGAAGACAAGAACCGGCAGAAAATCAGTTCCTCAGATAATAATAAATGGACAGAGTCTGGGTGGATATGATGATCTTATGAAGCTGGAAAAATCTGGTGAGCTTGATAATATGCTGGGAGTAAAAAATGAGGACCACAGCCAGAAAAAGTGGGATCTGATCATTATTGGTGCTGGCCCGGCAGGTTTAAATGCAGCCCTTTATGCAGCACGCAAAGGTATTGATCTGCTCCTGATATCTAAAGATATTGGTGGACAGGTTATAGATACAAATGAAATTGATAACTATATTGGTAAACCACAGATAAATGGTGATGGTTTGATTATGGATTTCTGGGATCATATCCATAATTATGATATTACAGCTGTCATTGGAGAAGAAATACTAAAAATAGAAAGTCAGAATGGTGAACATATTTTAAAAACAGATACAGAAAAGGAATATACTGCTCGGTCAGTGATAATAGCATCAGGCGCAGAAAAAAGACATCTTGGTATGAAACAGGAGTATGTGCTTAAAGGAAAAGGAGTTCACTACTGTATAAGCTGTGATGGATATCTGTATGCAGGTAAAAGGACAGCAGTTGTTGGAGGAGGAAACTCCGGACTTGAAGCAGCCCTGGATCTTGCCAAAATTGATGCAGAAGTTACTTTAATAGAAATTATGGATAATTTGATGGGAGATGAGGTACTTCAGGAGAAAGTAGCCCGTTCAGATAAAATAGATGTTTATACTTCAACCAGTGTTAAAGAAATTATAGGTGAAGATAAGCTTGAAGCCGTTGTTTTGGAGAATAAAAATACCGGTGAAGAAAAAAGAATAGAACTTGATGGTCTGTTTGTAGAAATTGGTCTTTTAGCAAAAAGTGATTTTGTTTCAGACAAAATGGAAAGAAATAAACAGAAAGAAATTATAATTAATGATAAAAACGAAACAAATGTTGAAGGAATATTTGCTGCAGGAGATGTAAGCAATATTATAGATAAGCAGATAATAATATCAGCTGCTGAGGGTGCAAAAACTGCACTTAGAGTCAACCAGTATTTAAGCTAATTGGATGTTCAGAACAAAAAAATGGTAAAATTATAAAATTTGTGATATTATATAGTTGAAAGATGTCCACTCCTTTTTACAGAAAATCAGTCGTGAAAGCCTTGTTTATGAAATAAGCGAGGAGGATGTTATTCCAGAATGAAAGGAGGGAATTCTAATAAAATATAAATATTTTATTAGAAAAAATTATGTATCACAAAAAAACAACACTTGGAATTGATGAGAATATTGAATCCATGTTCTGTTACCTTGGTATCTGGATTACAGGAATAATTTTTTTGTTTCTGGAGAAAGAGAATAATCATGTGAGATTTAATGCCATGCAGTCTCTTATTACATTTTTCTCACTATTTATTATTTCTGCTTTAATTATTATTATCCCTGTTATAGGGCCAATCCTGTCAGGTATTATAACAGTAATAGGAGCTTTTATATGGCTGCTTATGCTTTACAAGACATATAACGGAGAGGTATATAAGCTTCCCATTGTAGGAGATATAGCAGAAGAAAAGATTTTTGGTGACCATTTTGATAAAGATTTTAAAGAAAAAAATTAAATATTTTTAGCATTGAATTTTTTAAGATCTTATTTTTAATAAATCCAACCTGCTGCTGATGGTTAAAACTGTCGGCAGCTTTTTAATTTAAGTTGAAGGAAGAACATTTTTAATCTATAATTATAATGGTGAAAGAATATAGCTGCAAAAAATATTTCTTGAAAATTTCCTTAAGAAAGAGGGGATTGGCTTGGATACTAAAAAGGTTGAAAATGCTTTAGATTGGTATAAAAAGAACAGAAAAAATTATAAAGAACTGACAGAAAAAACAGCCTCGATTATCCGAAAGATATTAAAAGACAACAACATACTTTATCAAAATTTAGAGAATAGGACAAAAGATGTAAAGAGTTTTGAAAGAAAAGCCAGACGGGACAAATATGTTGATCCTCAAAATGAAATTACTGATCTGGCGGGTATACGCATAATCACTCTTTTTGAAAGAGATGTTTATAATATCAGTGATCTGATAAAGGAAAACTTTGAAATTGATTATATAAATAGTGAGGATAAATCTGATCTGCTGGATGCCGACAGAATGGGATATAAATCTGTTCATTATGTTGCATCACTTTCTGAAAAACATTTAAAAATAGAAAAATACAGCGTATTTTCCGGAATGGTTTTTGAAATACAGATAAGGAGTATACTCCAGCATGCCTGGGCAGAAATTGAACATGATAGAAATTATAAGCTTAAGGGAAATCTGCCCAAACATTTGCAGAGAAGATTTTATTCTCTGGCCGGTATGCTGGAGATTGCCGACAGGGAGTTTAATTCTCTGGCAGAAGAAGTTGAAGAATACAAAAAGAGCTCCTGTAATTAAAACTACAGGAGCTTAAAAAATCATTTTCAGATGTCAGATGGATTATTTCTTATCTTTGCTGCCCGGTTTACCTGGTTTTGTGCCGGGGCCATCATTGATCGGTGGTTCTCCAGGTGGCTGTGGGTCTTCACCATTTCCAATACCATTATTTCCTTTAGGTGGTTTTTCATTCGGGGTATCTCCATTATCATCATCACCATCACCAGGGTCAGGATCATCAATTGGGTCATTTGGGTTAGCAAGAGCCAGCACCATTTCGGTTAGAGCAAAGCTAAAAACAAGCAGAAGGACCAGAAAAATACTCAACTTTTTCATTCTACTTCCTCCTTTTTTCTGGAATTTAAATAAGGAGGTTCTGGCAGCCTGGCA
>CAZLIW010000001.1:22367-29360 GCA_964559325.1 uncultured Halanaerobium sp.
ATTATAATTTAAACAAACAATTATTTAGCTGGAGGAATGATAAAATGAAAATCTCACCATTTAAAGTAGAAGAGTGGATGAACGAGTATGAAATGGATGCAGAATATAATATAGCAGAGACATGTGTTGAATCTTTAACTGTTGAGGAACTGCTTGAAATTTCTGGAGAAGCTGAAGAAAAGATAAACAGAATAAAAGAAATGAAGCTGACATATGGCCATATAACAGGATCACCGGAATTTAAAAAAGAAGTAAGCAGCCTTTATCAAACTTTAGATGAAGATAATATTCTGGCCACACATGGAGCAATTGGTGCTAATTTTTTAGCCTTTTATTCACTTGTAGAAAGTACAGATAATGTTGTTTCAGTCTTTCCTACCTATCAGCAGCTTTATTCAATTCCTGCTTCATTTGGAGCAGAAGTAAGAAGGCTTGATCTCAAATATGAAGATGGATTTATGCCTGATCTGAATAAACTTAAAAATTTGGTAGATGAAAACACAAAGTTAATTGCTATTAATAATCCCAATAATCCTTCCGGTGCATTAATGGGAGAAGATATTCTTAAGGAAATTGTTGAGATAGCCCGTTCTGCAGATGCATATCTGTTGAGTGATGAGGTTTATCGTGGTCTGTATCAGGAAGATATTGAAATACCATCTGCAGCTGACCTTTACGAAAAAGCAGTCAGCATTGGCAGTATGTCCAAAATCTTTTCTCTGGCAGGACTGAGAATGGGCTGGATTGCAGCTGAGAAAGATATAATAGAACTCTGTCAGCAGCATCGGGACTATACAGCGATAAGTATTGGTATGATAGATGATTATCTTTCTGTAATAGCACTTGAAAACAGAGATAAAATATTTGCAAGAAATACTGAAAAGATCAGAACACAGCTTGAGCTGCTTGATAGCTGGGTAAAAAATGAAGAGCTAATAGATTACGTAAAACCACAGGCAGGAACAACAGCTTTTCTAAAATATAATTTAGATATCAGCTCAGAAGAGCTGTGCCGTAGATTGTTTTCAGAAAAGGGTGTGCTGGCAGTACCAGGCAGTGCATTTGGAAGAGATGGTTTTTTTAGAATTGGTTTTGCCGGAAATAAAAAAGAACTTGTTAATGGTCTGCAGCTGTTAAAAGAGCTGCTGCATGAGCTTGCTTAATATTTTATAGAAGGCATAATATATTTTCCATTCAATACAGCAGTAGCTTGGGTGAAATTTTCTGAAATTCTGCAAATAAATAATAAAAATGGGATGATAAAAATGGTTAAAAAAATAAGTGCAGAATATTTAAATACTGTAATAGTTGTTTTTTGCTATATAATTAAAAATGATAAGGTGCTTCTGATAAAAAGAAACAATCCTCCTGCACAGCATGAATATACAGTAGTGGGTGGGAAAAAAGAGAAAAGTGAAAATCTGATTGATGCCTGTAAGAGAGAAGTATTAGAAGAAGCCAATCTTTCAGTAAATAACCTTAAGCTGGTGGGGATAATAAACAATTTTATTGACGGGCTTGACGAAGAATATATGACATTTTACTTTAAGGCTGAAAATTTTACTGGTGAAATAAAATCCAGCCCTGAAGGAGATGTTCAGTGGTATAATATTGAAAAAAGTTTTGAAAAAGAAGGGATAAGCAGATATTATGAAGAGATATCCCCTTTTGTTTTTGCAGGTGAGTTTTTCCTCGGTGATATATTTGTAGGTCGAGATGGAAAAATTAAAGAAGTTAAAATAAAAGCTGATTATTAAAAATAAAAACAGGAAATTTAACTCCTGTGTCTAATTTATAAGATAGAGAATTACTGTGGAGGTGAGTTGAATTGTTCAGGAATGGTAGTTTCAATATTCTACTTTCAGTATTATTAATTGTTACAGTAGCTGTTTCATTGACTGCTTTTAGTCCGGCCGCTTCTGCTGACAAAATATTGGGTCAGCTGCTTAAAACTTTTGGCATCGGATTTATAGTAAGTGAATTTGCAGAACCTATCGATAATTTTATTAATACTCTGACCCTCAACAATGGTGTTCAGGTTGAAACCGCAACAAAGGTTGTGCCTATTGTTACAGTAGGTTCCGGTACTTTTGCAGGAGCAGTACAGGTTTCTGGTCCGGCAGCGGAAATTGAGCAGGTTGAGGCAGTTGCCCAGCTTGAAGGTGATTTTAAAGATGGTGCATTTCGCATTAGAGCACTTGTACCGGTTAATACCAAAAATCCAGTTGATATAAAAAATATTGAGCGCATCGAAGGAGTAGGTGTAACTGCTCTGATCGATATTGATGTTTAAGCATATAAATATACCGCTTTCTTATTAAAGTAAGTTAGCGGTTTTTACATGAAAAACTAAATTTATAAAGGGGATAATATAAATGAAGGACAGTAAAATATCTAAGATTCCTTATGGACATGTTGGTATAATTGTTCATAAGAGCTGTAAAGATCTGGGAGAAAAGATTGATGGACATCTTGTTAATCGAAGAGAATGGGAATTTAATCAGAGCAACAGCAAATACTTTCTTGAAGCTTTAAAAGACAGCTATGTGATTGACAGTGATGTTGTAAGATTTTCTAATGGAGAAGCAAAAGGGATTTTAAATGAGACAATCAGAGGTAAGGATATCTTTATAATTGCCGATGTGGGTAATTACAGTATCAAATATAATATGTTCGGCACAGAAAATAGTATGAGCCCTGATGATCATTTTCAGGATATTAAAAGAATGATTTCTGCAATAGCAGGAAAAGCACGCAGGATTTCTGTAATTATGCCGATGCTTTATGAAGGTCGTCAGGACAAAAGAAATTCCAGGGAATCACTGGACTGTGCTATGGCCCTACAGGAGTTAGAAAGCCTGGGTGTAGAAAATATTTTTACCTTTGATGCACACGAAACCAGAGTACAGAATGCTATTCCTCTGATCGGTTTTGAAAGTCTGCATTCTACATATCAGATTATAAAATCTATGGTAAAAACTCAAAATGAGCTGCAGGTTGACAAATCCAAACTTCTGGTAATAAGTCCTGACACAGGAGCAATGGATAGAGCTATCTATTATGCAAGTGTTCTGGGATTGGATGTCGGCCTTTTCTATAAGAGGAGAGACTACAAAAAAATCGTTAATGGAAAAAATCCGATTATACAGCATGAATATATGGGTTCAAGAGTTGCAGGAAAAGATGTTCTTATAGTGGATGATATGATTGCTTCTGGAGAATCAGTGTTTGATATAGCCAGAGAGTTGAAGAAAAAAGATGCAGAAAATATCTATGTAGCTGTTTCTTTTGCTATGTTTACTGAGGGTCTAGATAAAATGGATGAATACTACAAAAAAGGAATTATCAAAAAACTGTTTTCCACCAATTTAACCTATATTCCCGAAAAGTTTAAACAGGCAGACTGGTTCCAGGAAGTAGATATGTCACAGCTAATTGCAACACTGGTCGATAAAGTAAATTATGATGATTCAATTAGCCCACTGCTTGATGCAACAGACAAAATAAAGAAATTACTGCAGAAAAAAGGATGATTTAAATTGGCATACATACAGTGCGATTTTTTTTCTAAGGTGCTAAAAGTCTCTACACAGATAAATGTAATACTGCCAGATGATATTAAAGATTTTAAAGATGAAAAAGGAAAAATTCCTGTAATATATCTTCTGCATGGTCTGTCTGATAATCATACAGGCTGGCAGAGATATACTTCAGTTGAGAGATATGTTCAAAAATGGGGTTATGCACTGGTAATACCGGATGTTCAGAGAAGTTTTTATACAGATATGGAGAATGGATATAATTACTGGACATATGTTAGTGAGGAACTTCGGCAAATAGCAGAAAATTATTTTCCTATT
The DNA here is from genome assembly GCA_964559325.1 of uncultured Halanaerobium sp. GTDB lineage: Bacteria > Bacillota > Halanaerobiia > Halanaerobiales > Halanaerobiaceae > QPJE01. Next base: position 26,228 of record CAZLIW010000001.1, read on the forward strand.
TCAAATAAAAGAGAAGATAATTATGTGGCAGGTCTTTCTATGGGGGGATATGGTGCAGTTAAACTTGCTCTTAGACTGCCGGAGAAATTCGCAGCTGCAGCCAGCCTCTCGGGTGCTGTTGATCTGGCCAGAAGAATAACGGATTTTTCTGATGAGGAAGAAAAAATGGCAGAGTTCAGAAGGGTTTTTGGTGATCTGGATAAAATGAAAGGCAGCAGTAATGACCTGCTTCACCTTCTTTCTGAGGTTAAGGATGTTGAAAAACTGCCCCGTCTTTACTCGTGCTGTGGTACAGAAGACTTTCTTTATCAGGACAATTTAATATTCAAAAAAATCTGTGAAGAAAAAGGTGTGGATCTGACATTTGACGAGGAAAAAGCCGGTCATGAATGGGAGTACTGGGATAAGAAAATTCAGGATGTTTTCCGCTGGTTTTATCAGTCCAGAAGTTCTGATTTGAGTTCTTCAAGTACATAATAGACAATTGGACATATAAAACTGTTATCTAAAAGTTCTACCAGACGGTGGTTAATATTATCTTTGTGCAGGTGGGGAAATGAGCTGCAGGCTTCAGGCCTAATATGATAGATAGCACACTTATTATCTTCCTTCATAAAGGGACAGTCTTCTCCTTTGAGGACATAACCACCTGGTATTTCTTTTTTAATATATTTTTCTTTAAACTCTTCCATACTTATATTAAATTCATGAGAAATTTCAAGTATTTTTGCATGGGATAGGCTGGGAATAAGGCTGTGGCAGCAGTTTCCGCATTTTAGGCAGTTATATTCTCTGAGATATTTTTCGCCCAGTTTGTGCACCATATCATCAACTTTTTTGTGATCATAGTTTCGAAGAAAAATTAAAAATTCTCTATTTTCAGTTTCTTTTTCTTCTGCCAGCTTAAGAATCTTATCGATATCATATTCAAAATCCATTTTGATCAGGCTCCAGTCATTCGTATATTTTTTTAATTTAAGACCAGTCAAAAAATTGTTATCTGATAAATTTATTTTACAGTATATCATATTATCAAAAATGTTAAAAGAAAACTTCCTCTAAATTTTGATTTAGTGGAAGAGTTTAACACTCAATGTTTATAATATTTAAGTACAGAGAAATAAAAATTATGTAAAATGATATGAATAATGAACAAAAAACTTGTAGATATAGGTGAGAATTATGAAACTAAATACATTAAGAATATTTGTCAACTTAATAGATCTGGGCAGTTATTCGTTGACCGCTGATAAGTTAAATCTTACTCAGCCTGCAGTTAGTATGCAGATTAAATCCCTTGAAGAAAAATTTGGAGATAAGCTGTTGCAGAAAGAACAGGGAGAATTAAGACTGACTCCTGTTGGGAAAATTATTTACAGTGAGGGAAAAAAGATTTTACAGACCTGGGATGGTCTGCTGCAGAAGGTTGAGATGAACAGAGGGAAAGAAGTTAAAGAACTGCACATAGCTTCCAGTACAATTCCGTCTGAATATATGATTCCCGATATTTTATCCTGCCTTTTAAATTGCATTCCCGATTTAAAAGTTGAAGTTTCTGTAAGTGACAGTGCTGAATCTATAGAACTGCTGGCAAAAAACAAAGTTGACCTTGCTGTGGTGGGATATAAGCCGGAAAATAGTAAATTTAAAATTATAGAGGCAGCTGATGACAGGCTGAAGTTGATCCTTCCTGCTGATCATGAGCTGGCTGTTAAAGATAGGATTTTAATAAAAGACCTGCAGAGTGAGAAAATGATAATCAGGGAAAAAGGATCAGGTACAAGAAAAGCAATGGAGACTGGATTTAAAAAATTATCATTAAATTTAAATGACTTCAATATAGTTGGCCAGCTGGGCAGTACTGAATCTGTTTTATCTGCAGTTCAGTCAGGTCTGGGTATATCTTTTGTTTCACAGCTGGCATCTTCCAAAGCAGCAGGCTGCAGACCTGTTGTAGAAAAAGATGTTGCTGATATGCAGAGCGGCAGAAAATTTTATCTTGCTTTTTCTAAGAGCAGAGAGAATGATTCTATAATTGAAAAATTTATTGACTGTCTTTAATATAAATATTTCTAGAAATTATTATTGACACTAACTGAAATATAACATATAATTAAAAAAACGCTTTAAAGTAATGAAGTAGAAGAAGTTAATATCTGTTGGCAAGATTACTGGCAGGTATGTAGAGTTTAAAATTTTGATTAACAGAGTTTAGATTAGAAATTAGATTAGTAAAGTTTTAAATTAACTTAGAAATCAGATTAGTTAAAATCAGAAATTAAATTATGATTTTAAAATAAAAATAAAATATATTAGATTAGATGAGATTTAGATGAGAAGAGTAGAGGTTTGCCGAGCTTGAGATTGATACAGCTTATTGTTTTATCTACATTTTTACTGTGGATTTTAATCAGGGCTGTATTGAATTATCCCAATATATAGGTTAACTATATATAAAGGATAACTATGTATTCAACCGCCGACCTGCTGTCTGGCGGTTTTTGTAATTTTAAAGTTATTGGTAAATTTTTTCTTAGTAATATAGAGATTTGGTTGGATTTTTTAGATGGTTTGATAAATAAACATATTTATGAGCAAATTTTATACAGATTTGTAAGCAGATTTGAAAAATAGAATTAGAAAGGGGTAAATATGTATCACTTAAGAGTAGAAGTAGAAGAAGTGAAGGGATTTTGTGATTCTCCAATGGAAGCAGGAGACTATTTTGAAGTAAAAGATGGGAAAATAATTATTCCTGATAAAAAGGGAATCTGTATGTGGGCATTACAGAGTATGATGGCATTTTTTCCCGCTAAAATGAGGGAAATAGATGAAGAGAATGACTGGATATCTCATACTGAGAGATTTTCCTGTCCTGATCCAAATGGACAGGTCATATTTAAGATATCAAGGATTGATCCGGTGACTGGAAAAAAAGTTGATGCAGAAAGCAAAAAACCGCCGGCCAGAATTTTAGTGGATCCATCAGTCTGTTCAGGCTGCCGGGTATGTGAATCAGCCTGCAGTTTTGTACACTATGAAGATTTTAATCCCCTGAGATCAAGAATTAAAGTGAAAAAAGATGAGAGAGAGGGAGATGATATACCCTTTATCTGCCGACAGTGTGGTGATG
>CAZLIW010000002.1:0-28159 GCA_964559325.1 uncultured Halanaerobium sp.
AGGCTAAAAATGTTTCTCATTAAGCTGGCCTTTAAAAATTTAACCCGTCATAAAAAGAGAACATTAATTACAGCTGGTGTAATTGCCGTTGCTATATTTATGTATATATTTTTAAATTCTATGTTAATGGGTATGAATGATATGGCTTATAGTAATGTTATAAATTATGAATCGGGACACCTGCAGGTGGTTAAAACTGATTACTGGCAAGAAAAAGAGGAAATGCCGATTGATAAGTTATTTACTTTTGATAATCGGCTGAAAGCAGAAATAAGTGATGTAGAAGGGGTAGATGAAATATCCCCTCAGCTTGTATTTGCTGCCCGTTTAACTATATCTAAATGTCCATAAGATACTGGATCAAAACTTCCTGGATATACTATTTTATTTATCATAATAACCTCCCTCTATAAACCCAACTTATAAATATATATTTGAGAACTGCCGTATTTACGTTCGCGAATCATTTGAAAATTTCTGCTTAAATCAATTTTTTCATCAGAAGCAGTTTCTATAACTATTAATCCCCCGGGCTTTAAAATCTTATTTTCTAATATAATACTTACAGTTTTTTTAACATGCCCTTTCTTATAAGGTGGATCCATAAAAATAATATCATACTGACCTGAAACTTTCTGCAAAAAATCATAAACATCTTCACAGTGTATTTCTCCATAATTAATAAGATTAGTTTTTTCTAAATTTCTTTCTATAATAGAACTAAATTTTCTGTTTTCTTCTACAAAATCAACTTTTTTGGCTCCCCTGCTCAGTGCTTCAATTCCAATACCACCAAAGCCGGAATAAAGATCCAAAAAAACAGAATCCAGGATAGACTGACTCAACATATTAAAAAGAGCCTCTTTTACTCGATCTAAAGTTGGTCTTACCTGCCTGCTTTTTATAGATTTTAATTTAATCCCACCTGCTGAACCTGCTATGACTCTCATAGATAACCCCCAGCTATATCTTTAGTTTTATATTTTCTATTTTTTCTTTGAGAAAAGGATATTTACCTTCCCATCTACTGTCTTTTAACATTTCTAAAGCTTCTTCTCGAGCTTTTTTTAAAATATGTTTGTCTTCAATAAGATCAGCAGCTTTCAAATCATCAATACCATGCTGCCTGATGCCGAAAAATTCACCCGGTCCCCTCATTTTTAAATCTTCTTCTGCAATTAAAAACCCATCACTGCTGTGGGTCATTATCTCCAGCCTTCTTTCTGCATCTTCTCCAGGAGGATCAGATATTAAAATACAAAATGACTGTTTTTTACCTCTTCCAACCCGCCCTCTCAGCTGATGCAGCTGTGCCAGTCCAAATCGTTCAGAATTTTCTATAACCATTATTGTAGCATTTGGAACATCAACTCCCACTTCAATAACAGTTGTAGCAACCAGTATATCTATTTTACCATCTCTAAAGGCATCCATAATAGCTTTCTTTTCCTCAGCACTTATCTGACTATGAATTAAAGCAATTTCAAATTCTTTAAAAATACTATTACCCAGAATTTCATAAAGTTCTTCAGCTGAAACAAGCTCCGGCATTTCTTCTGATGGTTCAATGAGAGGACATACTATATATGCCTGTCTGCCTTCTTTTATTTTATCTCTAACAAAACTATAAATTTTTGGTCTTCTATTTTTTCTCCTCCAAAAGGTAGCAATCGTTTTTCTGCCTGGCGGCATCTCATCTATTATTGAAAGATCCAGATCACCATAAATCAGCATTGCCATAGATCGAGGAATTGGCGTAGCAGTCATTATTAACAGGTCAGGACTATCTCCTTTTTCTTTTAATTTATGCCTCTGTTCAACACCAAAGCGGTGCTGCTCATCTATAACTATTAAACCTGCTTTATGATAGTTTATACTTTCCTGAAAAAGAGCATGGGTGCCTATTATTAAATCAATTTCTCCACTTTCTACAGCTTTTTCTACTGATTCTCTTTGTGACGCCTTTAAACTTCCTACAATAATTTCAATAGTATAGCCAAAGTCAGCAAACAGTTCTTTGAAATTTAAATAATGCTGTTCAGCCAGTATTTCTGTTGGTGCCATAAATACACCCTGATAGCCGTTTGTAATTGTTTCCAGTAGTGCAAGAGCAGCAATAATTGTTTTACCAGAACCAACATCTCCCTGCAGCAAACGTGACATAGATTGCTTTCTTTCCAAATCATTTCTTATCTCCTGCCAGACTCTTTTTTGAGCACCTGTAAGTTTAAATTCAAGACTTTTAATAAACCTATCCATTTTTTCTTTTTTATAATTATGCTTTATTCCATTTTCAATATTATATTTCTTTTTTTCATTTAAAAAATAAAGCTGAAAAAGAAAAAACTCTTCAAAAGCAAGCCTCATGTGGGCAGAAATATAATTTTTTTTGTTTTCTGGAAAATGAGCTGCAGACAGTGATTTTTTTAAAGAAGGAAATTTGTATTTTTTTAAAATATAATCTGGTAGAAGTTCTTCAAGATTATTATTTAAATCAATTAAAGCATTCGAGATTATTCTCCTCAATTTACGCTGACTTATTCCCTCAGTTAACGAATATATAGGTACAATTCTGCCCGTATTTAAAATAGGGTAATCCACATCTAATTTCTCGTAAACAGGATTATTAATATCTTTACTTTTATATTTTCTCCAATTCTTTTCGCTTATTTTACCTGTTAATAAATAAAATTCCCCCTCTATAAAATTACTCTGAAGATAACTCTGATTAAACCACAGCCCATTTACAGCATCAGTATTATCAGAAAAAGTCACTTTTAAAATATCAAAACCTTTTCTGATTCTTTTCAAATCAATCTTGAGCACTTTACCTTTCAGGTTTACTTGCTGGCCTGGACTGGCATATCTCATTTCAGTGATTTGACTGCGATCTTCATATTCTCGGGGGAAATAATACAGCAGATCTTTAACTGTTTTGATATTTAATTTTTCAAGAAGTCCGGCCCATTTGGGGCCAACACCTTTTACATACTGCACTTCTTTTTCTAGCTGAATGTTCATTAGTCCGGTAATTCTCCTTTAAATACTACTGCACCATAGACAAGTGGGCCAGTATGACAGCCTAAAACTGCTCCTATTTTATTAGAAAAAATATTATAATTGAGGTTTTCTTTTTCCAACAAACTGGCCTGCAAAAAATCTTTGAATTGATTATAATTATCTGTTTCACGACCATATATAAAAGAAATATTTGCCTGAGAACTGTCAGCTAAATAATCATTTATCATTTCTGTTAACCTTATATTTGTTCTTTTATAGCCCCTCACCTTATCTTTAGGATCCAATTTTCCAGTTAAACCTGACATATCAAGAATAGGGTTGAAATTCAGTATACTGCCAATTAATGCCTGGCTTTTACGTATTCTCCCACCTTTTTCCAGATAAGTCAGTTCATTAACTGTAAAGAAAATAGTCAGTTTTTCTCTGGCACTCTCAATCTTTTTTATAATTTCATTAAATTCAAGACCTTTATTTATTAATTTGGCTGCCATAATGACAAGAAATCCAAGTCCAGCTGTAGTTGATTTGGAGTCTAAAACTGCAACATCTACTTTTTCCATTTCTGATGAAGCCAATCTGGCAGATTCACAGGTTCCACTTAGTGCTGCTGAAAGATGTATTGATATAATGTAATCATAGTTTTCAGCCAACTCTTCATATTTTTCCATAAACAATCCCACGGATGGCTGAGAAGTAGTGGGTAGTTTTGAAGATTCTTCCATCATAGAAAAGAAATCATCAGTTTTTAGGTCTGCTTTATCCTGATAGACTTCTTCCCCAAAATGTACTGTTAATGGCACAACCTCTATATTATACTCTTCAAGAATCTTTTCAGGTAAATCACAAGTACTATCTGTTACCAAAGCTATCATAAAAACACTCCTTATTCCATTGAAATTATATATGGATAGAGAGGCTGACCTCCGGGATATATTTCTATTTCGTCAAAATCAAAGTTATCTGCAATTGAAGTTTTTAAATCTTCTGCATCCTGATTTTCTATATCCTCTCCATAATAAATGGTTATGAGTTCTTCATCTTCAACAGTTTTTTTCATTAATTCTAATATTACATCATTATAATTACTCCCACTGTTTACAATCCTACCATCAGAAATACCTATAATATCACTTTCTTTAATTTCCATTCCATTAACCTTAGAATCCTTAACTGCTTTTGTAATTTCCAGAGTTTTTACATGCTGTATTTCATCTTCCATCTTTTGTTTTAGTTGATTTATATCTATATTGTCATCATAAACCATTAGTGCAGATACAGCCTGCGGTATTGTCCGTGTTTCTACTACCGTAATATTTTTTCGACTTACCTCTGCTGCCTGATTTGCAGCAGAAATAATATTTTTATTATTGGGTAGAATGATTATATTATCTAAATCAAACTGCTCTAAAGCCTGTATGAAATCGTTTGTAGATGGATTCATAGACTGTCCACCTTCTATAATATAATCCACACCGAGTTCTTTTAAAATATTTTTTATACCTTCTCCATTTCCCACAGATATAATGCCGTAATTTTTTTCTATTTTTAACTGTTCTTCCTGAACATCAGTGTTTACAGATTCATCAGAATAAATATTCTCATCATCTTGAGCATGATACGGATGATCTGGTAAAGCAGCAGCTTTTGTTTTCACCTGTATTTTTTCATTCTGTTTTTTCATATTATCAATTTTTATGTCAAATATACCGCCCTGTTTTAAACCATATTCAAGTACAACACCGGGGTGGTTTGTATGGACATGGACTTTTATAATACCATCACTACCTACTACCATTATTGAGTCACCATAACTCTGCAGATCTCTGCGCATTTTTTCTATTTTTTTATTCAATTCACTTTCACTCTGTCCATTTCCAATCAGCATTTGTGTACAGTAGGTGAATTTAATATCTTCTTTTTCTTCAGTTTTAACAGTTCTTTTACTTATTATTTTTTCTTCAGCAATTTTAATTTCTTCATCTTTTAATCCTTTTAAAACACCTTCAAGTAAAGTTAAATATCCCTGTCCTCCAGCATCTACCACTTCTGCGTCTTTTAATGTCTGAAGCAGATCTGGTGTTCTATTTAATGATTTTCCTGCCTCTTTTATAATAGCAGGTAAAAACTTCATAAAATCATTGTGTTTTTCAGAAGCGCTTATAGCAGTTTCTGCAGTTTCTCTAGACACAGTTAATATAGTTCCCTCAACCGGTTTTAGAACACCATGATATGCCACTTCAGAAGCCCTTTTTAAACCTTCTGCAAAATCATTTGTCCTAATTGTTTTTTTGTTTTTTAAAGACAAAGCAAAACCTCTTATTAGCTGGGAAAGTATTACTCCTGAATTACCTCTGGCTCCCATAAGAGCACCTTTCGATAATGCAGAAGCCAGATCTCCAACACTGCTGCTTTCCAGCTCTTCAATAGAGCTTACAGCCTCTTTAAAAGTTAAATACATATTTGTACCTGTATCTCCATCTGGAACTGGAAAAACATTCAGTGAATCAATAAGTGACTGCTGTTTTTTTAACCAATATAAAGAAGAGAACATAATTTGCTTAAATTTTGCTCCATCTATTACTTTTATTTCTTTTTGTATACTGTCATTATGTGGCATCGCCAACCCTCACTCCCCTTACATTTACATCTATTGTATCAATATCAATTCCCACTTTTTTTTCGAGGGTATAGCGAACTCTTTCAATAACATTATGTGCAACTTCGTGTATATTAGTACCATATTCTACAATAATGTTGAGCTCTAAATGTACATCCTCATCTTTAATATCTACAGCAACACCTTTGCTTATGTTATCCCATCCAAGCAAATCCGCCAGTCCGTCCTGCACTCCTCTAGATGACATTCCAACAAGTCCATAACATTCCATTACAGCAAGACCTGCTGTTTTTGCTATTACCTCTTCATCAATTATTATTTTACCAAGTTCATTTTCAAGTTCTTTTTCCATAAGTTAACACCTCTTTTCATACATAATTATTCTACAATATTATAGTCACCGTTGCAACTTTTAGCTAAAATTTAAATATTCTGTTAGTTATTAATTACTTCAACATCCCATTTCACATTCCTGCTCATACATTTTAAAAGAAGTTTATAAATTATTATAAATTGTCCAAAAATAAAAAGCTGATTTATTAAAATCAAGTGCCTTTTTAGACATATTATTAAACAGAAAAATTAACAAATTTTAAAATCACTTTATAAATATGCTCTTTTTTATTAAAAAAAATTATATAGAAATTTCTTCAGCATTAATAAGATTTTCCTTATTTTTATATTGCGCTATAAAAAGGGAGCTACAACAATACTGAAATTTTTGCTATATTAATCTTAACAAAATACTTTTTTGCAGCTCTAAAATTAATTTTGGGAAACTACAATCAGCACTAATACTTGCCAACCAGCAGTAATGTATGTTAAAATAAAAGCTGACAGAAATTTTTTATATTTTTTAAGGAGGTGTTTTCTGTGTCCAGAGTCTGTGAAATTTGTGGTAAAGGTGGCAATAAAGCCAATAGCATACAGAGACGTGGTAAAGCTAAGAAAAAAGGTGGTGTTGGTAGAAACATCACAAGTGTTTCTAAGAGAACTCAGCGCCCCAACCTAAAAAAGGTTAAAGCAATAGTTGATGGTTCACCAAAAAGAATTAAAGTGTGCACTCAGTGCCTCAAGTCAGGTAAGGTAGAAAGAGCATACTAAATAATTAATATTTACAAAAAGGGAGTTAACCTATACAGGCTAACTTCCTTTTCTCAATATATAGATTAATATTCCCACGCCAACTTCTACTTCCGCTTCCTTCTTCACAATTTCATTACTTATACCCCGGGTTCTGCTTCTAATAAAGCTTTGATTTTCAACATTATATCTGCAGCCTGATATAGAAACTGAATCTACTGAATCCGTCTGAGGAATTAATGATAATTTGTCACCTGAATTATCGCTAAAAATTTTTTTATTTGTTATTATACCTATTTCAAGATTTTCTTCAATAATTCTTCCCTCGAGATTAAAATCAACTATATATTCTAAAAGATTAATATTTCCCAATTCCTGATCTATTCTGCCGCCAAGAGCAGCAAAAATTAGGATCTCTTTAATATCATTTTCGCGACAGTAATCTACAGCCAACTCACTATCCGTCTTATCCTTTTCAACAGGAAATTTAATTATTTTAACTCTATCGTTATTTCTAGAATTGTCAAGTGCCTGTTCTGAAATAGAATCAAGATCTCCAATAATTACATCTGGAACTATACCAGCCTCATATAATATATTTGCTCCACCGTCTACAGCAATAATCAATTTATTTTTACAGCTTTCAACTATCTTTAAAATATTTTCTTGAGAAATATTAAATATCCCATTTAAAAAAATAAGTGCTTTTTGTTTATACATCTGCAGCTATTTCCCTCATTTCTTCTATTGCAGCAGCAGGATTTTCCTTACCAAAAATTGAAGATCCAGAAACTATAATATCCGCTCCTGCGCGAACTATTTCAGATAAATTATCTGTATTAATTCCTCCATCAACTTCAATTTTGACATTGTAATTGTTTTCATCAATTATTTTTTTCAGCTTTTTAATTTTTTTAGTTATCTGTGGTATATAAGACTGACCTCCAAAACCTGGATTTACAGACATAATTAATACAAGATCCAGATCAGGTAAAATATATTCAATCTCATCCAAAGGTGTTGCTGGATTAAGAGAACATCCCGCTTTTATACCACAGTTTTTAATCATCTGTATAACTCTGTGAACATGTTGAGTAGCCTCTGCATGTACTGTTAAAATATCACTACCTGCTCTAACAAATTGATCAATATAGTTTTCTGGATTAACTATCATAAGATGAGTATCAAAACTTAAATTAGTGTGTTTTTTAATATCAGCTATTAATTTCGGACCAAAAGTAAGATTAGGAACATAAACACCATCCATAACATCAAGATGAAGATAGTCCGCTTTTTTTACTTTTTTTATTTCCTGCTGCAGGCTGCTGAAATCTGCAGATAATAATGAAGGTGCAAATTGTGTTTTCATCAGTATTTATTCTCCTTCTCTCTTAATTCTTTATAAATTTGACAATAACTTTCATATCTTCTTCTGGAGATTTCCCCTGATTCTACTTTATTCTTTACAGTACAGTTCGGCTCATGTATATGGGTACATCTATTAAATTTACAGCTTTTGCTATATTCGGCTATTTCAGGAAAATACCAGTATAGATCATCTGCTTCAATATTTAAATTTATATTTTTCATGGAAGAAAAACCAGGAGTATCAGCAATCCAACCATGTTCTGAAATAGGAAGCAGTTCTACCATACGAGTAGTATGAACACCTTTTTTTAGTTTTTTACTTACTCCTGCAGTAGGTAAATCTACCTCTTCTATAACTTTATTTAAAAAAGAAGATTTTCCTACTCCCGATGGCCCTGTTAATACACTTATTTTATTATTAAAGATATCCATAAAACTATCAATATTAATATTTTCTTTAACACTTATAAAGTATAATTTATAACCGGCTTTTCTGTAGTCATTAAACTCTTTCTTGTAGTCCAAATCAGTACAGTCAATCTTGTTTATTACAATAATCGGTTCAAAACCTGAACTTTCAATAAGCAGCAGAAAGCGGTCTAAAAGTGATGGTTTGAATTCCGGATTATCTATTGAGTGCATTATTAAAACCTGATCAACATTGGCCACTTTTGGCCTTATAAGAAGGCTTTTGCGGGTATATACTTTTTCCAGAGTTAATTTTTCTTCATTTATTTCAACAATATCACCTGGATATATTTTTTTTCTAATTTTACCTCTAATTCTTGTCTGATAAATCTTTTCTTTTTTATCAGAAACAAAGAAAAACCCTCCAATAGATTTAATTAATATACCTTTCATCTAAAAAATATCAACCTCCTATTTTTTCAGTCCTTATCAACCTGCTGTCAAAATATATTTTAATTTCAGTTGGACCAACACTTGTAATATTCCTCATTATACTTTCACCAGGCTGATGAACTGCATTATATACTACATCTTCACCACTATTATCCTTAACTACAATCTTTACTTCTGTTGCTTTTGTATTATTAACATTAACTTTTATGCTGCTGCTGTGTATTTCTGAATTTTCTGGATTGAGGAGTCCTCTGCTGATAATTAAATCAACCGGTGTTCCTTCTGGAAGTCTTTCACCAGGATTATAACTTTGAGATATTATCTGTCCATCAGAAAAGCGAGTTGAATCTTCTACCTTTATTTCCCCAACATTAAGTCCTAATTCCCGCAGTTGCTGAAAAGCTTTCGTCCTATCCATTCCTGTTAAATCAGGCATACTGGCAGACATATCTTTCTCTCCTCTGCTGACAAATAATGTTATCAACTCATCACTTTTTATTTCTGCACCAGCTGCTGGTATCTGATCTATAACTCTGCCAGCTTCTATAGAGATTCTGAATACATATTCTATTTCATATTTATTCAGTGACAGATTTTCTAATTCTACTAGAGCTTCCCTCAGCTCCATATCACTCAGATCAGGCAATTTTATTAATTCAGGACCTCTGCTCAATGTTATATTAATTTTTCGAGTTTGCCTAACCCGTTCTCCTGGAGACGGAAATTGTGAAATAATATGGTTTTCTGGAACTTCTTCACTAAAAACTCTTTCTTTGTTTTCTTCAAATTTCAATCCAACCTGTCCCAATTCCTTTTCAGCTTCTTCAAAACTTAAACCAACAATATCTGGAACTTCAACTACAGGTACATTTGTATATGTATCAAAAAAGAAATAACCTCCTAAAACAACTGCAGAAAATATTAAAAATATTGCTAATACCCATACTGCTGTTTGCTTTAAAAAAACTTTTCTATTTTTTTCTTCCTTATTTTTGGAAGAACTTTCGTTAATATCATTTCCACCAATTTTTATCATTTCAGAATCATTATCATTAAAATCACTATTATTTTTATCATTACTTTTTTTAAAAAGTATATCTGTTTTTTTTAAAACCTTAGTTTCGCCTGGATCAGATTTTTTATTAATCTTATTTATATGGGTTTTGCTATTTTTTAAATTTTTTAAAGCCAGAGTTATCTCTTCTCTCATTTGAGAAGCACTCTGAAATCTATCGGATGGATTTTTTGCCATTGCTTTCATGATTAGATCATCCACATCAGCAGGAATATCTTTGTTTATCTGTGCAGGTCTTACTGCTTCCTGCTGCAGATGTTTTAATGCAACTGAAATAGGACTTTCCCCATGAAAAGGCAGCTCACCTGTAGTCATTTCGTAAAGAACTATTCCAAGTGAATATAAATCAGAATATGCCTTTATATCTCCTCCTTTTGCCTGCTCGGGAGAAAAATAATGCGCACTTCCGACAATAGTATCTGTTACTTTCATTGTTGCCGAACTAACAGCTCTCGCAATACCAAAATCTGTTACCTTAACTTCCATATCATCAGTTAAAATAATGTTATGTGGTTTAATATCACAGTGAACAATATTGTTTTTATGAGCAACATCTAAAGCAGAAGCGATCTGCTTTGCTATTTCAAGTGCTTCTACTAAAGAAAGATGACCTCTCTCTTTTATTAAATCTTTTAAATTTTGACCTTTTATTATTTCCATTACTAAGAATATATAATCATCATCAATACCAATATCATATATACTTACTACATTGGGATGAGACAACCTGGCAACCGCTCGTGCTTCCTGCCGAAATTTTTCTTTAAAATCATTATCGGAATAATGTTCTGGGCGCAGCATCTTTATAGCTACCTTGCGGTCAAGAAGGGTGTCATGGGCAGAATAAACTATAGCCATACCGCCTTTTCCAATTTCTTTTATAATTTTATATCGATCATTAATAATTTTCCCCTGCATAAATTCACCTCAATCATTTATTAAAACAGGAATTTAAGAATTTGAAATTAAAATAAATGTAATATTATCACTGCCTCCATTTTTTAAAGCAGTATTTAATAATTTTTCTGCCAGCAGATCCAAATCCTTGTAAAATTCATCAATTAATTTTTCTATTTCTTTTTCTCTTATAAGATCACTTAATCCATCAGTACATAAAAATATAATGTCTCCTGCAGAAATATTCTCTTTACCGGCATCTATTTCCAGCTTTTTTTCCAGACCAAGTGCCTGAGTTAAAATATGTTTTTGCGGGTGATTAAAAGCTTCTTTTTTTGCTATCTTTCCATTTCTTATCAAATCAGCTACTAAGGAATGTTCTTTATTAATCTGTTTTAGTTTTCCTTCACGAAAAATATAAATGCGACTGTCACCTACATGAGCATAATAAAGGCTTTCTTCTTTGATGAAAACTGCAGAATAGGTGGTGCCCATACCCAGATAATTGGGATTCTTTTGGCTTTCTTCAATAATTTTTTTATTTACATTATTGACCAACCTTTTTAAATTTATCAGTATATCATTATTTTCAGGTAAATTAAAATTGCTGCTTTTTTCGACAGCTATTTTGCTTGCCACTTCACCGGCAGCATGGCCTCCCATTCCATCAGCTACCAGAAAAAAAGAACTGTCTTTATCGACAAAATAATTATCTTCATTATTTTTTCTTATCTTCCCTCTATGTGTAACAGCTTTAAATCGCATTTAATTTCCTCCTAACTGTGTTTTCTTTTAAGCTGGCCACAGGCAGCTTCTATCTCACTTCCCATCTCTTTTCTAACAGTTACCTGAAGACCTCTATTGACAAGAATTTCATAAAATTTATCAAGCACATTTTTGGCAGGTCTTTTTATATTTAAAGCTGGAACAGGGTTAGCAGGAATTAGATTAACATGACAGTTAATTCCCCTCAAAAGATCAGCAAGCTGTATGGCTAATTCCGGACTATCATTAACTCCATCCATTAAAACATATTCAAAAGTTACCCGCCTGCCTGTTTTTTCTATATAATAATTAACTGCCTGTAAAAGCTGTGTTATTCCGTATTTTCGATTGACAGGCATTAACTTGTTTCTCAATCTGTCATTGGGTGCATGAAGAGAAACTGCCAATCCAATTTGATCATTTTTCCCGGCCAGTTCTTTTATTTCAGGCACAAGTCCAGCAGTCGAGATAGTCATTTTTCTCATGCCGATATTTAACCCATCATTTTCATTAATAATCTCGGCTGATTTTAATACGTTCTGGAAATTTGCCAGCGGTTCTCCCATTCCCATATAAACAATATTACTAATGCGAGGATTCCCAAATATTTCTTCACTTATATCCTGCTGTATTTTTAAAACCTGGTCTATTATCTCTCCTGTACTGAGGTCTCTCTGCAGACCATCTATTCCTGTTGCACAGAAAGAACATCCAAGAGCACATCCAACCTGAGTAGAAATACATATACTGTGGCGGCCTGATTCTTCAAAGGGAATATAAACACTCTCAATATTTTCTCCATCTTTTAATTTCCAAAGATATTTAATTGTACCATCTGCAGCCTTCTTTTTTTCCAGCAGTTTAATATCTATCATTTCAAAATTAGTCTGCAGATCTTTCCTCATTTTTTTGGGTATATTTGTCATTAGATCATAATCCGAAATACCGTTTCTATAAATCCAATTAAAAACCTGTTCTCCTCTATAATTTGGGTAACCCAAATTATTAATAGATTCCATTAATTCATTTCTTGTTAAACTTTTTAAATCCTTCATAATAAAATTAATTCACTCTCCAATTTTTTTAATACGTGCATAAAAGAATCCTTCAATGTTATTTATTCCTGGAATTAATTCCAGATATTTTTCCCCTTCAGAATAAATAGAATCCAAACCTTTTATAGATTCACTGATATTTTCTAAAATAAAATTATCATTTTCAGTCAGTATTTTATTTATTATCTTCTGATTTTCATCACGGCTGAGTGTACAGGTAGAATATAAAAGTTTTCCTCCTACTTTCAGCCTGTTTAAATTATGACTCAATATACTGTACTGCAGATCAGCAAGTTTATTTATATCTTTTTCTGATCGCTGCCACTTTATCTCTGGTTTAGAAGAAATCAGACCAAGTCCACTACAGGGAAGATCAGCCAGTATTCTATCATATTTTTTCCCATCATTTAACTCCCTGCTGTCAGTATTTTCTATTTCAACATTTTCTATTCCCAGCCTAATAATATTTTCTTGAACCATTTCCAATCTTTTTGAACTTATATCAACAGCTTTTATATAACCTGTATTATTAATTTTTTCTGCTATATGAGCTGTTTTACCACCAGGAGCAGCTGCAAGATCCAGAATCTGCATACCCTGATCAATATCAAGCAAAAATGCTGCTAAGCCTGCTGCAATCCCCTGTATATATGCACCACCTTTTTTAAAAACCTCTGTCTGTACAGGATTAATACTGCTTTTAATTTTATAAAATCCGGGTAAAAAACTTCTTTCAAACTTAATCTCATCTTTCCGAAGCAGTTTAACAAAATCATCCTCAGAAATTTTCAGTGGATTATGTCTAAAATATATATCAGGCCGATCATTGTTTGCACTTAATATTTTCTCTGCTGTTGATATGCCGTATTGTATAATCCACCTTTTAACAAGCCATTCAGGATGAGAATATTTTATAGATAAGTATTTTACCTTATCTTTATTTTTATCAGGCAGTCCAATAGTATCTTTATTTCTAATAACTGCTCTTAAAATACCGTTTACAAATCCAGAAATTTTTCTCCCCTTTTTTCCACAGGATTTTTTTACAGCTTCCACTGTTTCAAACACAGCAGCTCTTTCTGGGATTTTATCAAGAAAAAAGAGCTGATATATACCTATCCTCAGCCCCTGCAGAACTTCTTTATCAAGTTTAGAAATATCAGTTTTAGAAAATACATCGATTATATAATCCAAATAAATTCTTTTTCTAAGCACCCCATAAAAAATTTCTGTAAAAAGCCCTCTATCTCTCTTATCTAAAATATTATTTAAGTATTTATCTAACACTTGATCAGAATAATATCCCAGATCAATTTTTATTAATGCTTCAATTAATTTTTCTCTTGTTGTTTTCATTGATTAATTCACCCATTCAAATATGGTATAGATTGTGTTTCAACAAATATTTTAGATGATCTTCCTAATTGAGAACGTTCTGCCCACCTTACCCCTTTAATTTCTAAATCTTTTACATCAGTATAAGTAGTTAAATGTTTTTGAAGATATACTCCAAGCCATGGGCCGGCAAGATTTGCAAAAATTAGAGCTATGATAATATTAAAAATACTGAATGTTTTTGTCGCAAATAAAAGTATTAAAAACAAAAGAGATGATATCAAATTGGCAGCAGTTATACTTGTACCACATCTTTTATGAATAGCCAGATCATTTCTGCCTGATTTTAGTGCATCAAGACCTAATTTTGCAGCTTCAAGCACCTGTTCAGGATAACGAGCTCCCATTATATAAAATCCATCTTCTTCTGCATAGCCAGCAAGATTTCTGTACCCATACTGTTTTTCCAGAATATTAACTGCTGCATGTTCAACACTGTGATTTTTACGTAATTTCTTATTTGTTGCTATTTTATAAATCTGGCCCGGTATATATATAATATTCACTAAAGAATCTAAAGTGAATTTAAATGGCAGTAAAATTAGCAAAAACAAAAAAAACATAAAAAACGGAAGCAGGAAAAAAATCATCAATCATCTCCACCCATACCAAAAAGAACTAAAATCCTTAAAAGATTTGTTAGAGCAACAAGTGTTGCTGCAACATAAGTAAAAGCAGCAGCTCTGAGAACTTTTTTAGCTCCGTGTATTTCTTTATCATTAAGATAATTTCCTGACTTAAGAATAGAGATTGCCCTGTTGCTTGCATTAAATTCCACCGGCAGAGTGACAAGATGAAATAAAAATGCTGCAAAGAACAAAACAAATCCTATTAAAATTAAAAAATCTGCTCTAATAAAAAATCCAAAAACTGCCATAGGCAGCCCCATACTTGAACCAATGTTAGCGGCTGGAACCAGCTTAGCTCTTATATTTAACGGTTTATAAGATTTTGCATCCTGTACGGCATGACCTGCCTCATGTGCAGCTACACCAATAGAAGCAATAGAACTGCTGTTATATACATCTGATGAAAGGTTCAGCACTTTATTTTTAGGATCATAATGATCACTTAACTTTCCTTTTATCTGATTTACAGATACTCTGGAAATACCACTTTCTCTCATTATTTTTGCAGCTACTTCTGCACCTGTTAAACCGGAATTACTGTAAACATCACTGTATTTGTTGAAAGTGCTCTTTACTTTATACTGAGCATAGACTGACAGCAGAAGTGCCGGTATTATCATTAGCATTGTTGGATCATAAAAAAATGGAAAATACATATGAAATCACTCCTTTCTTATTTATCTTTTTTACCTAATATCTGTCCTATTTTTAAATCATAACCACAGAGAAAATCTTCTGTTTTCATTTTTTTTCGGCATGTCAGCTGAAGTTTTTTGATATTGATAAGTCCACGTCCACACTTTACAGCTAATCCTCCAGACTGATCTGCAGTTACTATACTTCCTGGTTCATATTTTTTTGTTTCTTTTTCTTCATCAATTATTTCTACTTTCCATATTTTCAGCATATCACCATCAAGATAGGTATATGCTCCAGGCCAGGGATTTACACCTCTAACCAGGTTAAATATATCTACAGCATCATCTTTCCAATTTATTTCGCCAATATCTTTGTCTATCTTATGCACATATGATGCTTCAGCATCATCCTGTTTTATTCGAGGAGCTGCATTATTTTTAATATCATTTAAAGTTTTAACAATCAGTTCTGCTCCTTTAACAGCCAGCTTGTCGTGAATACTCCCTACTGTATCTGTTTTTTTAATCTCCAGATCCTGCTGATATATTATATCTCCGTCATCAAGACCTTCGTCCATATACATTGTTGTATTACCGGTTTTTCTATCACCATTTATCACAGCTTGATGAATTGGACTGGCTCCTCTATATTTTGGAAGTAAAGAAGCATGAAGATTTATACAGCCATATTCAGGCATATTAAGAATAGTTTTTGATAATTTTTGTCCAAATGCAACTACTACTATAAAATCTAATTTATAAGAATTTAACTTTTTAATAAAACTCTCATTATTTACATTTTCCGCCTGAAGAACAGGTATATCAAATTTTTCGGCAGTTCTCTTAACTGGAGAAGGTGTTAATTTTTGTCCTCTCCCTTTTTTTCTGTCGGGCTGTGTAACAACAGCTCTAATATTAATAGTATCGTTAAATATTAATTCTTTAAGACTGGGAACAGCAAAAACAGGTGTTCCCATAAATATAATATCCATCAAAATCACTCCATAATTTTTACAGTTTTATCAATAAATAGTACACCATCCAGGTGATCAAGCTCATGCTGAATTGCTCTTGCTTCAAAATTTTCAGTTTCAAATGTTATTTCTTTACCTTCTCTATTTAATGTTTTTACTTTTATTTTTTCTGCCCTGATAACCTCTCCTAACTCATTTGGCACACTGAGACAACCCTCTTCCATAATAGATTTACCAGATTCAGAAATGATTTCTGGATTTATCAGTTCTATTAAATTTTCACCAACATTGACCACTGCTACTCTCTGCAGTATGCCAACCTGTGGTGCTGCAAGTCCAACTCCATCTTTCGCATACATGGTATCTATCATATTATCCAGCAGTTCATTAGTTTTTTCAGTTATTTTTTCCACTTCTTTTGTCCTGCTTCTAAGAACAGGATCTCCCAATTTTCTAATCTGCAAAATTGCCAATTGTAAAACCTCCTTCAATATAATTATAACATTTTATATGGATCTACATCAATGCGAATATTTACATTATCAATCTCTTCTATTTTTTTATAAAACTTTTTTTCAATTAACCGCAGAAGATATTCTCTGCTGCGGAAAGATTCAAATTTTAAAATAATCTGCCATCTAAATTTATTTCTTATTTTTTTAAAATAAGCCGGAGCAGCCCCCATCTTTTCATCATAACTACCATGTCTATCAATAAATTTATTTAATTTTTCTGCAGTATAAATAACATTTTTTTCATTATTTCCCTGAATAATTATATTAACCAGCCTGCTAAAAGGATGATAATTCCTGTTTCTTCTTATATTAATTTCTATATTATAAAAGTCACTGTAATTAAAATCAGATGCCATTTTAATACTATAATGATCAGGATTAAATGTCTGTATTATTAATTTTCTTTTATAATTTTGATCTATAAATAAAAGCTGTGTCAAAAGTTGAAAAGTTCTTTCTGCTGATCTAAATTCAGGGATATTCAAAATTGTATCTGCAGAAATTATGCCTATTAGACCTACACTGGTATAGTACTCACTTTTTAGAGCCATTCTGGTCCCAACCAGTATATCAATCTCTTTATTTTTTATTTTTTTTAATATATTATTATATTCATCTTTATCACCAGAAACATCTGCATCCAGTCTTACTGTCACTTTATCTGGAAATTTTTTTTCTATTTCATCAGCAATTTTTTCTGTACCCATTCCCGATTTGCCAATAAATTTACTACCACATTCCGGGCATACATCTGGAATTTTGCTTTCCTGTCCACAGTAGTGACATATGAGTTTTTCCTCTTCTTTATGATAGGTTAAACTTATATCACAATTACCACATTTTATAACATGACCACATTTTTTGCAAATCATGTAATTTGCAAAACCTCTCCTGTTTATAAAAAGGAATACCTGTTTATTCTCTGAAAAAGCTTTCTTCATATTTTCAATCAATGCAGTGCTGAAATTGCTTAAATTTCCTTTTTCAGATTCCAATCTCATATCAACTATTTCAGCAGAAGCAATATTATTATTATTATTATATCCATCGCCAGGCATAAGTTTTTTGTACTTATTTATTACAGATAAATATTCTGTTTCAATAGAGGGAGTGGCAGAAGACAAAAGAAGTACAGAATTATTATTCTTCATACGTCTGGAAGCAACCTGACGGGCATGATAGGTCGGAAATTCATTCTGCTTATAATTTTCATCATGTTCTTGATCAATTATTATTAAATCAAGATTCTTAACAGGAGCAAATACTGCAGAACGTGCTCCAACTGCAATATTTGCCTGTCCAGATTTGATCCTGCGCCACTCATCAAACTGCTCACCCACTGAAAGCTGACTGTGAATTACAGCGATTTTTTCGCCAAAACTATTTTTCAGTTTTTTAACTATTTTAGATGCCATCATAATTTCTGGCACCAGCAAAATTCCACCCCTGTTTTCCTTAACTAATTTTTCAACAAGTTTAAAATATAGTCGATTTCTTTTTTCCTTCAACACTTCTTTATATAAAAAAGTCTGATTTTCCTGCTGCAGTGATTTTGAAATTTCATTAAATACTTCGGACTGCATTTTATCGAGTTTGAAATCATTTGATATATAATCACATTCAAAAATTTCTGGTTTTCTCCATACTTCTATATTATAATACTCAAGCAACTCTTTATCTAGTAAACTATATACAGTTTTAGGATATGTATCAGCCTTCTGTGCCGCATCTTTTACTGTTATTTTATTATCATCATTTTCAAAAAAATATTTTAAAATTAAATACTGTTTTGGGGCTCTTTTTTTAATTTTTTCGAGTACTTCTGCTTTCTCTTTCGCTTTTGAAGTTAATCTTAAATATCTAACTGTTTTTCTCTTAACTCTCTTATCAAGAACTCCCGGAGGTAGTGCCGCTTTAATAACCTGTATCAAATAGCTGTGGTAGTATTTTGCAGTCCATCTGTAGAGGTTCAGCATTTTTCTGTCAAAAAATGGTTTATCATATACTTTATTATTAATTTTTTTTAATTTTTTTTGATCTATTTCTGCTTCTACATTTATATCTACCACAAAAGCAGAAATTTTGCGTTTACCAAAAGGTACTTTTACTAGGTGACCTATCTTAATTTTCTTTTCTAATTCCTCAGGCAAAAGATAATCAAATGGCCGATCTAGATCTGCAATTGGAATATCAACTATTACTCTGACAGTACTATTCATTTAATTTCACCACTACTATTGTGTTATTTTATAATTGAAAACCGAAGGCAGATCTCCACCTCCGGCAAAATGCTGTATTTAATTTAATCCTGCTCTACTGCGCAAATTTTCCACTCTATCAATTTTTTCCCATGGTAGATTTAGATCATCTCTTCCAAAATGACCGTAAGCAGCTATCTGCCTAAAAATAGGCCTTCTCAGATTTAAATTTTCTATTATTTTAGCCGGTCTTAAATCAAATTCTTCTTTCACAATTTTCTCTATCTGATAATCATCTATAACACCTGTACCAAAAGTTTCTATCATTACAGAAAGAGGTTTTGCAACTCCAATTGCATATGAAATCTGTACTTCACATCTTCTGGCAAGTTCTGACGCCACAATATTTTTAGCAATATATCGGGCTGCATAAGAAGCTGACCTATCAACTTTGGTTGGATCTTTTCCGGAAAAAGCTCCTCCTCCATGTCTTGCTGAACCTCCATATGTATCTACAATAATCTTTCGACCGGTAAGACCTGTATCACCATGAGGACCTCCAATTACAAATCTTCCAGTTGGATTTACAAGAATTTCTGTATTTTCATCTATAAATTTTTCAGGTATGATCTTTTCTATAACACTTTTTGTTATATCGTTCTTTATCTGCTCCTGTTTCACTTTAGGATGGTGCTGTGAAGATACAAGAACTTTATCTACTCGAACTGGTCTGTCATCTTCATATTCCACTGTTACCTGTGTTTTCCCATCAGGACGCAAATATTTTAAAGGACCATTTTTCCTAACATATGCAAGCTGTCTGGCCAGTTTATGAGCAAGCACAATCGGCAGTGGCATCAATTCTTTGGTTTCATCAGAAGCATATCCAAACATCAATCCCTGATCTCCTGCTCCCAGTTCAGAAGCTAAACTACCCTCTTTTTCTTCTAAAGCATGGTCGACCCCCAGCGCAATATCAGTTGACTGCTCATCAATTGCTGTTAAAACAGCACAGGTCTCAGAATCAAAACCAAATTTTGCTCTTGTATAACCAATTTCTTTAACTGTTTTTCTAGCAATTTTAGTAAGATCAACATAACAGGAGGTTGAAATTTCACCGGAAATTAAAATTAACCCTGTTGTAACAAAACTTTCACAGGCAACTCGAGCCTGTGGATCTTCAGCAATAATTGCATCTAACACAGCATCTGAAATTTGATCTGCAACCTTATCTGGATGCCCTTCAGTTACTGATTCAGATGTAAAAAGGTACTTCCTTGTCATATTATCACCTTTCATATATATCAGTAATTTTCGAATTTTTCTTAATAAATATAGTGTAGCATATTAGTTAAAAACTGTCAATAAAATAGGCTGCCCGGGAAAGCCTATTAAATACTTTTATTTGGAGACAAAATTGAACAATAATATAATAATTTTTATAAACATTAAAATAATTATATTTTAATTATTTGTTGAATTTTTAACTATTATAAACAAGGACATCATTATTAAACTAATACTTACAAGCTGTGCGACCTGAAAATCAGCCAGCATAAGGCTGTCTACTCTAAAATCTTCTATCACATACCTGGCAGAAGAATAAAACAGCAGATAATATGCAAATGTATTACCATCTTTATCAGAAAAATTATAATATATCATCAAACAGAAAAACAATATTAAATTAAATAAAGATTCATATAAAAATGTAGGTTCTCTGTAAGTTCCACCTATATACATCTGTTTTTTTAGAAAATCAGGAAAATGATTTATATACTCTAAGCTAACAATTCTTCCATAAGCTTCTCTATTAAAAAAATTCCCCCATCTCCCAACACTTTGACCAAATGCAAGTGCCGGAGATATTATATCAAGAAGTTTTAAAAAAGAAACATTTCTTTTTCTGCTTAAATAATAAAGTACAGCAGCACCGGAAAAAATAGCCCCATGAATTGCCAGACCACCTCTCCATATAGAAAATATTAATTCCGGATTTTTAAAATAATATTTATAATTAAATAATACGTAATATAATCTGGCTCCTAATATCGAAATTGGAATTCCATAAATAAGAAAATCTAAAAAAAACTCAAATTCAACAAATTTTTCTTTTTTGAGAAGTTTATTAATAATAAACAGAGATATGAAAATAGAAGCTACTATTAAAAGCCCATACCATCTTATTTTAATAGTTCCTATTTGCAGTAATACCGGCTTCAAAACAACCATCACTCCCATCTTTATAAAAATACATATTTATTATGCAGAGTTGATTTTCAAAAAATAAAAATTAAAGGACAGCATAACTGCTGCCCGATAATTATTATGCATTTTTCATTTTAGGGTCAAGTGCATCTCTCAAACCATCACCAAGCAAATTAAAACCTAAAACACCAAAAATTATTGCCAATCCGGGAAATGTAGCTACCCAGGGTGCTTTTTGAAGAGAACTTCTTGCATCACTTAACATGGCTCCCCACTCTGGAGAAGGAGGTTGAGCACCAAGTCCAAGAAAACTTAATGCAGCTGCCTCCAGAATTGCTGTAGCAATACTCAAAGTGGTCTGCACAATTAACGGAGCCATTGCATTTGGCAAAATATGTTTGAATAAAATCCTTATATCACCTGCACCAAGTGCTCTGGCTGCACTAATATATTCGCTCTCTTTAATTGAAAGTACCGATGAACGAATAATCCGAGCAAATCGAGGTACATTTATAATTCCAATAGCCAGCATGGCATTTTTTAGTTGTGGTCCTAAAATAGCTACAATTGCTATAGCTAAAAGAATACTGGGAAAAGCAAGCATTATATCCATAAATCTCATTATAACCATATCTACTTTCCCACCATAAAAACCTGCAACAAGTCCAAATCCAACTCCAAAAATCAGGGCCAGAGATACAGAAATTAAACCAACCTGCAGTGAAATTCTGGATCCAAATATAATCCTGCTCAATATATCTCTTCCCATACCATCTGTTCCAAGAAGATGCTCTGAAGATGGAGCTTTATATCTAGCTATTATATCTGTTTTTAAAGGATCATGTGGTGCCAGTACAGGAGCAAAAATAGCGATGAATAGTAATATAAATATTACTGACAGTCCTGCTATTCCAATTCTGCTTTTTATTAATCTTCTAAAAGCTTCCAACCATGGATTGGTATTTTTATGCATCATTTTTTTCTGCTTTGTTTTTTTATTAGTTTTTTCTGTCATTCTACTTTCCTCCTCTACTCGTACTGAATCCGCGGATCTACCGTTGCATACGACAGGTCAACTATAAGATTAACAAATACAAATACTCCAGCAAAAAATAAAATTCCTCCCTGTACTATAGGAAAATCTCTTGCATATATAGCATCAACAAGATATTTCCCAAGACCTGGCCAGGAAAAAATAGTTTCTGTCATAACTGCTCCTCCTAAGAGAACACCAAACTGAAGTCCAACAACCGTTATTATAGGTACCAGAGCATTTTTTAAAGCGTGTTTAAAAATTACTGCTTTTCTTTTTAATCCTTTCGCATAAGCAGTTCTTATAAAATCCTGCCGCAAAACTTCCAGCATAGAGGAGCGGGTCATTCTGGCAATAATAGCCATGGGAATAGTTCCCAGAGCAACTGAAGGCAAAAATAAATGATGAAGAATATCTATTAACGCATTAAAATTTCCATTTAAAATGCTGTCAACAACATATAAATTTGTTACTGGATTTAAAACAGTTTCTACGCTTATCCTAGATGAAGGAGGAAACCAGCCAAGTTCAACAGCAAATAACCAGATAAACATAAGTCCAAGCCAGAAAATAGGCATCGAAACACCTATCAGTGCAACCATCATACTTAAATTATCAAACCAGGAATTTTGGTTTATGGCTGCAAAAATACCTGCTGGCACACCAACAAAAACAGCAAAAATCATAGCAAAAAATGAAAGCTCAAGTGTAGCTGGGAATCTTATTTTTAATTCTGATATAACCGGATTATTACTCATAATCGATCTGCCCAGATCACCACGAAATAGATCCTTAACATAGCGCCAGAACTGAGTATATAATGGATCATTTAGCCCCATGCTTTCCCTTAACTGTTCCAATTGTGCATCAGTAGCTCTCTCACCAAGCATTGTCTGGGCCGGATCTCCAGGTATCAAATGTACAATCAAAAATACTATTACTGCAACACCGATTAAAATTGGGATTAAAGCCAATAGTCGTTTTATTATATAATTGAGCATTGTTTTTTTACACCTTCCTATTTAAAGATAATCTGCGGCTGAATTCAGCCGCAGATTAATAAAATGCTTATTAATGTTAAATAATTTTATTTATCCAACCAAACTCTGTGCAATTTTTCTGTTCCAGTTGGATTAGGAATGAAATTATTAATATTAGATTTCAAAGCAAGAGGTGGTGTTGAATGTACAAGAGGTACCCAGGGGGCATCTCTATGGATTATCTCCTGTGCTTCTCTGTAAAGTTCAACACGTTTTTCCTGATTCATAGTTTTTTGTGCTTCAACTAAAACCTCATGCAGTTCTTCACTTTCATAAGCATTGTTGCTGTTTGTTTTATCCAGTAAAACATATAGGAAGTTATCAGGATCACCATTATCACCTGTCCACCCTAACATATAGGTAGGTGCTTCCTGATGTTCTGTTTTATCAAGATAAGTACTCCAGTCATAAGTCACTAAATTAGCTTTAACACCTATTTCACTTAAATAACTCTGAATAGCCTGCCCAATAAACTTACCCTGAGGTATATATGGTCTAGGTACAGGTAAATACCAGAGATCAAATTCAAAGCCATCTTCATATCCAGCTTCATCAAGCAGTGCTTTTGCTTTTTCTAAATCATAATCATATGGCTCAATATCGTCATTATATCCCCATATAGAAGGAGGCATAGGATTTTTGGCAGGTTCTCCAAGACCAGAATAAAATGCTCCTATTAAAGCCTCTTTATTAATCGCATGATTAAAGGCACGCCTTACTCTAACATCATCAAATGGTTCAAATTTGAAATTCATGGCAAGGTAACCAACATTCATACTGGGACGAAGTGTAAGTTTCAGTTCAGAAGAATCTTCAACTGCAGCAACGTCTTCCGGGCTCAATCCATCCATCATATCAATTGTACCTGCCTGAAGTTCCATAAAACGTGCTGCATTATCTGGAATTGAACGGAATACAATCTTATCAAGATAAGCCCTTTCTCTCCAGTAATTCTCATTTGCCTCAATAATAACTCTATCTCCCTGATTCCATTCCACAAACTTATATGCTCCTGTTCCAACAGGATGTTTAAAATAATCTTCTCCCCATTCTTTAACTGCTTCAGGACTTGCAATTCCAAATGGAACCATAGCAAGATTGTTTAAAAAAGGAGCCTGCTTTTCTGTAAGTACAAACTCCACAGTATATTCATCTACAACATTAACTTCATCTATAATCCCCGGGAAGCCCTGAAACATATAACCATAATAAGTAAATTCTCCACCTATATGATAGGGGTGATCTTCCATACGCCAGCGGTTAAAATTCCATCTTACTGCTTCTGCATTAAATGGATTTCCATCATGAAATTTTACATTCTCTCTGAGGTGGAAAGTCCATGTTAGTCCATCTTCGGAAATATCCCAATCTGTGGCCAATGCAGGTATAACTTCTGTTGTCCCTGGCTTATAATCAACAAGTGTATCATAAATCTGCTGTGTTACTTTGAATGATTCTCCATCTGTAACCTGAATTGGATCAAGACCAACAGAATCACCACCACGACCAAATACTAAAATCCCACCCTTTTCTGCATCCTGGGCCAGAACCGATACTGACAATCCGGCTATAAAAACTGTTAAAATAACAAAAAATACAAATATTCGCGTTTTTTTCATTCTAAACTTCTACCTCCTCGTTTTTTAAAACCTACCAAAGTTACTTAACTACTCTATACTGTTTTTCACCTCCCAGAAAAGATAATTGATAATTGAAATCATTTATTATTTAATTATATGCTATAAGGAAATAAAAGTCAATTTTCTAAATTAGCGGGGCTTTCTTATATTTCAGCCCCACCAATCATTATAATAAAAATCATTATTAATTTTATTTCTTTTCTGCATCAATTATATAATCAAATATTTTATCTGCAAGTTTTTCTTTGTCCATAATTGGAAACTCGCTAACACCTTTTCCAGTTAAGATACTTACCTTATTATCTTTACTGCCAAATCCTATCTTTTTGTTACTTATATCATTAGCAATAATATAATCTGCATTTTTCTTTTTAAGTTTTTTCCGCGCATTTTCCAGCAGTGACTCAGTCTCAGCGGCAAATCCAATCAATATCTGATCATTTCTTTTCCTTGTGCCCAAATTAAGCAGTATATCTTCTGTTCTCTCAAGCTCTAAATTGGAATTTATTACAGAATTAGATTTTTTTATTTTTTTATTCTTTTTCTCTTTGGGTCTGTAATCAGCTACTGCTGCTGCCATGACAATTATATCCTGTTCAGAAAAGTTCTGCAGAACAATATTATTCATTTCATCTGCAGATTCCACATTGACAAGGTCTACTCCTAGAGGTTTTTCTAAAGATACCGGACCAGATATAAGAGTAACTTCAGCTCCTCTAAAAGCAGCTGCTCTGGCAAGTGCATAACCCATTCTGCCGCTTGAAAAATTAGAAATATATCTTACTGGATCAATTGCTTCTCTGGTTGGACCGGCAGATATCATGACTTTTTTTCCTTTTAAATCTTTCTTTTTCAAAAACATCTTTACAGATTCAACCAACATTTCAGGTTCTGGAAGTCTGCCTCTGCCCTCATAACCACAGGCTAAATAGCCTGAATCAGGGGTAATAATTTTATAACCCAACTCTTCCTCAAGAAATTTTAAATTTTTCTGCACAATTTTATTTTCATACATATGTACATTCATAGATGGAGCAATTAAAATAGGAGACTGCACAGCAAGTATAACTGTTGTTAGAAGATCATCTGCAATCCCGCCGGATGCTTTTCCAATAAAGTTAGCTGTAGCTGGTGCGATTAAACATAGATCCGCTTTATCTGCCAGCTCTATATGTTTTACCTCTCTACTATTCCAGCTGCTGAACAAATCTTTTTCAACTGGCAGGTGTGTAATCGAATGAAAGGTTAGTGGACTTACAAATTCAGCTGCAGAATCGGTCATAATTGTGTAAACATTAAAACCTGATTTTGTCAGATTGCTGGCAACATTCAGCATCTTATAGGCTGCTATTCCCCCGGTTACTCCCAGAATTATATTAGCTGACATTTTTAAATCTCCTTTTTATTTAATAATATTTTTCGCCTTTTTCCTGTAAGAAATTTTGCTTTTAGCAATTTCTTCTAAACTTCTGGATACAGGTTTATTACTTTTATAATTAGAAAGCAGCTCACTGCCGCCCATATTTAGATGACGAGCCCTTTTTGCAGCAAGAATTATAACTGTATAAATACTATCCGCTTTATCCTGCAGCTGGTCAGCAGAAGGTTCAGTAATCATTTTCATCTCTCCTCCTTTTTTCTTCTTCAATAATATATTTTAAATCTGCAACAGCATCTTCAAGATTATCATTTAAGATTTCATAATCATATTTATGTACTTCCTGCAGTTCTGATTTTGCATTTTTTAATCTTAAAGACTTTGATTCATTATCTTCAGATCCCCTTTTATTTAATCTGTTTTCTAATTCTTCTAAAGAAGGGGGGATTAAAAAAATATATACAGCATCAGGATACTTTTCTTGAACCTGAAAAGCCCCCTGTATATCTATTTCCAGAATAATATCTTCCCCATTACTTATTTTTTTATCTACAAATTTTTTTGGAGTACCATAATAATTATCGTGAACTCTGGCACTTTCTATAAAACCACTATTTTTTTCCATGTTTTTAAATTCTTCTTCTGAAACAAAAAAATAATCTTCCCCGTCGATTTCCCCACTGCGTGGTTTGCGTGTAGTGACTGATACCGAATAGGAAACACCATTATAATCTTCCATTAATTTTTCTAAAACAGTTCCTTTGCCAACACCTGAGGGACCTGAAAGAACAAATAATATGCCATTTCCCATGCTCATGTCCCCGACCTTATTCTTTACTATCTTCTAATCTGTGAGAAACAGTTTCCGGCTGAATAGCAGATAAAATTACATGGTCACTATCAGTAATAATAACAGCTCTTGTTCTGCGTCCATATGTAGCATCAACCAGCATACCTCTTTCACGTGCCTCCTGAATTATTCTCTTAATTGGGGCTGATTCTGGACTCACCACTGCTATAACTCTGTTTCCGGCAACAATATTGCCAAAACCTATATTAATTAAATTAACGTTCATTAAAAAACCTCCTAAATTCTTATTTATAGTTGATTAGCTTTACCTTGCTTATATTTAATTATAATATCACAGCAATATAAATTTGACAAGGGTGATAAATATATATTTATCAGCATTAATTGACTAAATGTCGACTTTCTTTTATACTAAAGTATAGAAAAGATAGGAGTGATAGATATGGCACTTGATGGTATAATGCTTTCTGCTATAAAAAGCGACCTACAGCAGGAAATAATTGGATCAAGAATTGAAAAAGTTTATCAGATAGAAAAAAAACTACTTATATTTAATCTGCGTCAAACCGGCAAAAATTTAAATTTAGCTATTTCTATTGATTCACAGGATGCCAGAATGCATCTAACAGAACTGGATTATGATTTTCCACCTTATCCACCGGATTTCTGCATGCTCTTAAGAAAATATCTTAAAGATTCTTATATAAAAGAAATTATTCAGCCTGATTTTGAACGCATTATAGAAATCATTATAGAAAAAAGAAATAATAAATTTAAATTAATAGCTGAACTGATGGGAAAATACAGCAATATTATACTGGTTGATGATAAAGGAACAGTACTTGATTCTTTAAAAAGAATTGGTGAAAAGATAAGCCGAGAAAGACAGCTGTATCCCGGTATAAAATATGAATATGCTCCAGGGTGTACATCAAAGTGCTCCCTTCATACCAGTCCA
>CAZLIW010000003.1:0-26491 GCA_964559325.1 uncultured Halanaerobium sp.
CGGAAGTTGTACTCAACGATGATGAAACTTTTCTGGATGACATAAGCTTTTCTGAGTTTAAATATGATATTAAAAATCGTAGAATAGAAAAAGCCTGTGATATAAAGGCACTGCTGGAGGTGATACAAGATGAGTAATTCTACAGTTGCAATTGTTGGTAGACCTAATGTTGGTAAATCGACTTTATTTAATCGTTTTGTAGGGGGTAGAAGAGCGATTGTAGAGGGAGAACCAAATGTAACAAGAGATAGAATATATGGAAAAACTGAATGGCAGGGAAGAATATTTAACATTATTGATACCGGTGGTATTGTTCCAAGAGATGCAGATATAATAAAGAATAAAATCAAATATCAGGCAGAGCTGGCAATGGAAGAAGCTGATGTAATATTATATGTTGTGGATGGTAGAACCGGTATAACAACTATTGATCAGGAAATTGCCCAGATGCTCTACAGAACAAATAAAGAAATTATACTTGTTGTAAATAAAGTGGAAGATTTTTCCCGCCAGGAGGAAATAAGCTGGGAATTTTATTCACTTGGTTTTGGTGATCCAGTATTAATTTCTGCAGAACATGGTAAAAATACAGGTGAATTACTGGAAATAATTTGTAATAAACTGCCGCCGGAAGAAGAAATAGATACAGAAGAAGATATTATAAATGTTGCTATAATAGGTAAGCCCAATGTTGGCAAGTCAAGTCTTGTTAATTATTTAGTGGGGAAAGAACGTGTTATTGTAAGTGATATGCCTGGCACTACCAGAGATGCAGTTGATACATTTATAGAATGGGAAAATATTAAATTTAATTTAATAGATACTGCTGGTCTGCGGAGGAAATCACGTGTTAAAGAATCAATTGAATATTACAGTAATTTACGAGCTTTGAATTCTGTTGATAGATCTGATGCAGTTTTAATGGTAATAGATGCCCAGAAAGGAATATCAGAACAGGACAAAAAAATTGTGGGATATGCCCACAATGAAGGTAAAGCAATAGTTATTGCTGTTAATAAATGGGATTTGATTGAAAAAGGAAACAAAACAATGGACCGATATACAGATGAAATATATTACCAGATGAAATTTCTTAATTATGTTCCTATAACATATATTTCTGCTTTGACAGGGGAAAGAATAGAAGAAATGCTTTCACTTTTAGAGTATGTTGTCGATCAGGGCAATTTAAGAATAAAAACTGGAGTTTTAAATGAAGTTATCAATGAAGCAGTACAGCTTAGAGAACCACCAAGTCGCAAAGGAAAAAGGTTAAAGCTGTATTATGCAAGTCAGGTTGATATAAAACCACCTACTTTTGTCTTTTTTGTTAATAATCCAGAGCTTATGCATTTTGCATATCAGCGTTATCTGGAAAACGTACTTCGGGAAGCTTTTGGATATGTAGGTAATCCTTTGAGATTTAAATTAAAGCAGAGAAAATAAGGGGGATAATATGAAATTAGTAATTTCTTTACTACTAAGTTATTTAATTGGTTCTATTCCATCTGGTTTTCTTTTAACAAAGTTTGTCATGAAAAAGGATGTAAGGGAGTATGGGAGTGGGAACATTGGAGCTACTAATGTGGCCAGAATTATGGGTCTTAAAGCAGGTGTGCTTGTAGCATTTTTTGATATTTTGAAAGGATATATAGCACTGATGGTGGGCCAGTATATTTTAGGGTCTTCTGTACCAGAATTGTATATATTACTGATAGCAGCTGCCTCTATTGCAGGTCATGACTGGTCTGTTTTTCTCGGATTTTCTGGAGGCAAAGGAGTTGCTACTACCTTTGGAGTTATATTAAGACTCTATCCGGCTGCATTTGTTGTTTATGCTGTTATCTGGCTTTTGATCGTGTTTAAAACAAGATATGTTTCTCTTGGTTCAATTCTTGGGTCGGTATCTTTACCTTTTACAGTTTTCTTTACCGGTTTTAGTAGAATAAATATATATTTTTCAGTACTCCTTTCCCTGTTTATTATGTACACCCACAGGGCTAATATAAAAAGATTAATAAACGGTAATGAAAATAGAATGGATCCAAAAAAGTTAGGAAGTAGTGGAAAAAATGAGTGAAAAAATAGCTGTCATAGGTGGAGGAAGCTGGGGAACCGCCCTGGCCAATATACTTGCACATAATGGTAATGATGTGAAGATTTATTGCAGAGATAAAAAACAGGTTGAAGTAATAAATCACTACCATATTAACAAAAAATATTTTCCAGAGAAAAAATTAAAGAATACTCTTCAGGCCACAAATGATCTGGAGTCTGCTGTTCTTTTTGCAGATACAGTAATTATGTCTGTGCCAACTCAGGTTACAAGAAATGTAATGAAAGATATTTCTAATTATCTTAATGGCAGTGAAATATTTATTTCGACTGCAAAAGGAATTGAAGAGGAAACATATATGGTTAACTCTGATATTATAAAGAATTTTGGTTTGGATAAAGTAGCTGTACTTTCCGGACCAACACATGCAGAGGAAGTTATAAATGAGCTGCCAACAGCAATTGTTACAGCTTCTCCAGACCAGAAATTAGCTGAATATGTACAGGATCTTTTTATGGCTCCAAGTTTCAGAGTTTATACCAATCCAGATATGATTGGTGTAGAGCTGGGAGGAGCTGTAAAAAATATAATCGCAGTTGCCAGTGGTATCTGTGATGGACTGGACTTTGGTGACAATACCCGCGCTGCTCTAATTACAAGAGGACTTATGGAAATGAGCCGCCTTGGTGTTTCACAGGGGGGGCGCCCAATGACATTTGCCGGTCTGGCCGGTATGGGGGATCTGGTGGTGACCTGTACCAGTATGCACAGCCGTAATAGAAGATTCGGTATTCAGGTAGGAAAAGGATTATCCCTTGAGGAAGCAAAAAAAGAAGTTAAACAGGTAGTAGAAGGTGTAAAAACTACAGCAGCAATAACAAGCTGGAAGAAAAATAATACTTTTGACTTCGAAATGCCAATTACTGATGAAGTATATAATGTTCTTTTTAATGATAAAGATCCTTATCTCGCGGTTGAAGACTTAATGCTTCGAGGTCCCAAACATGAAATGGAAGAAGTAGTTGATAATCATTTTTGGGATATTTAGTTTTTTATCCCTCAAAATTATAAAAAAATCATTTTTTGCAGTTTTTTTACTTTTAATGCAGGAGATTGCTGTTATAACGCGAATAATGAATAATGACATACATAAGTTTAAGACTAAAAGGAGGTGAAGCTGCATGACCAAAAATGAATTAATTGATGTAGTAGCTGAAAAAACTAGTATGACTAAAAAAGATACTGGTGTGGTTGTCAATGAAATGATTGATACCATTATGGATCACCTTAAAGATGAAGCTGCTAAGCCTGAAGACAAAAGAGATAAGGTACAGCTAATCGGTTTTGGTACATTTGAAGTTAGAGATAGAAGTGCTAGAAAGGGTAGAAATCCAAAGACCAATGAAGAAATTATGATACCTGCCCGCAAAGTACCTGTATTTAGAAGTGGTAAATCCTTTAAAGAAAATGTTGATGTGTAAAATATGTTTAATTAAATATATTTAATATTAAGAGAGAATCACAAAAGGGTTCTCTCTTTTTATTTTATAAAAGAAGGAAAATATTATATTTTATAGAATACTTAAAAATAACAGGACAAAGTTTAAGACAGAAAATAGGGGGAGGTTTATATGGATCAAATTCAGGGAGGACTGCAGAGTGTTGCTGCCAATTATGGCATGAAGGTTGTTCTTGCTTTAGTATTACTTATTGGTGGATTATGGGCCATAAAAATTGTCACAAAGATGTTAGAAAAATCTATGCAGGGCAGATTTGAAAGAACCTTAACAGGATTTTTAGTTTCTATTGCTAAAGCATTATTGATGGTTTTACTGGTGATTTCTATTGCATCTACTTTAGGAATAGCAGTAACTTCATTTGTGGCAATATTAGGAGCAGCTTCATTTGCTGTTGGTTTTGCGCTGCAGGGGAGTTTATCTAATTTTGCCGGTGGAGTTCTGCTGTTGATTTTTAAACCTTTTTCTGCCGGTGATGTAATTGAAGTTGATGGGTATAAGGGTAAAGTACAGGAAATTCAAATTCTATATACAATAATTACTACATTTGATAATAAGAAAGTTATGATACCAAACAGCAATATTTCCAGCAACAGTATTACTAATTTTTCTGCTATGGAAAACAGGAGAGTTGATCTGACATTTGGTATAGGTTATGATGATGATTTCCATGAAGCAATTGCATTATTAAAAGATCTTGCTGATAAACACGAATTAGTATTAGATGATCCAGCGCCATTAATTAGAGTTACAGAACATGCAGGAAGTTCAATTAATATTGCCTGTAAACTGTGGGTTAAAGGTGCAGATTACTGGGATGTTTATTTTGATATGCATGAAGATGTAAAAGATGCATTTGATGCTGCCGAAATTGGAATTCCTTATCCACAGCTGGATGTGCATTTTGATGAAGGTGTTAAAGTTTGAAAGTTTCCGGAAAAAGAGTACAGAAATTAAATAAAATCAATAATAATAATGGCAAATTTGTAGTGTACTGGATGCAGGCATCACAGAGATTTAAATTTAATCCTGCCTATAAATTTGCCATTGAAAAAGCAAATGAACTTGGGCAACCTTTACTGGTTATTTTTATTTTTAATCCCAGTTATCCTGAAGCAGAATACAGCCATTATCAATTTATGCTGAAGGGGTTAGAAGAATTAAAATTATATGCTAATAAAGAAAAAATAAATTTTTTAATTTTTAATAACAAATCAAAAGATATTTTTGAAGCTCTGTCTAAAAAAGCCTCAGTTTTTATTGTAGATAGGGCTTATTTAAATCATTTAAAAAAATGGAGAGAAGAGTTAATACCACATATTTTCTCGCCTTTTTATGAAGTAGAAAGCAATTTAATTTTTCCTGTTGAAGAGGTATCAGATAAAGAAGAATATGCTGCCTATACCATTAGAAAAAAGATAAAAAAACTGTATTCGAAATATTTTATAAAAAAAGAGGAAGCTATTTTAAACAACAGAAAAAAAATTGTTTTAGATAATGATATCAAAGAACATGTCGTAAGTGATATTAATCGTTTGTCTGATAATTTAAATATAAATAAAAATAATTTATATAACGAAAAATTTATTGGTGGATATTCTGAAGCAAAAAAACGGCTGTATGAATTTATATCAAAAAAACTTGCCTGTTATGGAGAAAAACACAGCAGTCCGGCTTTTAATTATCAGTCCAATTTAAGTCCATATCTTCATTTTGGACAGATTTCTCCTCTGGAAATAGCTTTAAAAATTAGAGAAAGCAAAGAAGAAGGAGAAGATTTTTTAGAAGAATTAATAATAAGGAGGGAACTTAGTTTTAACTTTGTTTATTATAATAGAAATTATGACAAAGGTTTAAACTACATACTTCCTGACTGGGCTTATAATACTCTGACCGAACATGTTGAAGACAATAGGAGTTATGTCTATTCATATAGAGATTTTGAAAATTTCAGCACACATAATAAATACTGGAATGCAGCTCAGAAAGAAATGGTTTGCACAGGAAAAATGCATGGATATATGAGAATGTACTGGGGTAAAAAAATATTGGAATGGACAAAAGATCCTGAAACTGCTTTTAAATGGGCTTTAAAGCTTAATAATAAATATTCTCTGGATGGTAGAGATGCAAACAGCTATGCAGGCATTGCCTGGTGTTTTGGTAAACATGACCGTGCATGGAAAGAAAGAAAAATATATGGTAAAGTAAGATATATGAACAGCAATGGGCTGGAAAGAAAATTTGATATGGAGAAGTATTTACAGAAGATAAGCTTATTATAATAGATAACTATTAATTATTTTTTAATCTGCTGGATGGATTTTAATTTGATATAATGTTTGGGTATAGTATATTTGACAATGTTAGTAAATTATATATTAGTTTCTATTTAATTATAGTAAAGCTTGTCCGTTTTTTCAGGGCCAGCTTATATCTTTTATCTGGAGTGGTGTAATTGTTTACAATTCCAAATTATATAACAATAATGAGAATATTATTGATACCTGTATTTCTATATTTTTTTGTTAAAGGTGAATATTTTATGTCAGGTCTTTTTTTTACTATTTCCGGTCTAACAGATTTTTTGGACGGTTATCTGGCCAGAAAATATAATATGACTTCCAAAATAGGAAAAATTTTAGACCCACTTGCAGATAAGTTAACTATTATAGGTATTTTGCTTGTATTAGTAAAAATGAATATAATCCCCAGATTTATTTCTGTGATTCTTCTTTCTAGAGAAATTTTTATACTTTTTTCGTCTGGAATTGCCTATCTTATGGGAAGAAATTTTATCAACCCCAGTTTACTGGGGAAAACATCTATGTTTTTGCTTTATATTGCGATTGCAGTTAAACTGCTGAATATTCATGTGGTTGATCTGGCTTTATTTTATATTGTAATTCCTCTTAATATAATATCTGCGGTTGATTATTTAATAAAATCATATAAAAAACTCTAAAAATAAAATGGAGGTGCTGTATTATGAGAATATTAATTAAAAATATAAATGAAATTTATTCGGGTAAAAGAGATGAAATTTTTAAAAATGCTTATATTGAAATTACTGACAGTCATATTTCTGAAATAAATACTATGGCAGAATGCCCCAAAGAAGATATATATGATAGAGTAATTGATGGTCGGGGAAAGATTGCACTTCCCGGTTTTATAAATACACATACACATGCAGGTATGACACTTATGAGGGGATATGCAGATGATCTTCCTCTGGAAAATTGGCTGCATGAAAAAATTTGGCCGTTTGAAGCCGAATTGAAAAAAGAAGATATTTACTGGGGTTCAGCTCTTTCAATTGTCGAAATGATAAAAACAGGTACAACACTTTTTGCAGATATGTATTTTGAAATGGATAGAGTGGCAGAACTGGTCAGTAAAAGTGGAATAAGGGCTGCTCTTGCAGAAGGACTGATTGAAGAAAACGATGGGGAAGAAGGACTAAAAAGGTCATGTGAATTTGCAGAAACCTGGCAGGGGGCTGCAAATGGGAGAATAACAACACTTATTGCCCCACATGCTCCATACAGCTGTTCAACAGAATATCTAAATAAGGTTAAAAAATGTGCGGATGAAAAAAATTTAACAATCCATATTCATGTTTCAGAAACAAAAACAGAACTGGAAAACTCAATCAGAGAAAAAGGAATGTCTCCGGTTAAATATCTTAATGAAATTGGACTTTTTGATAGTTCTGTGCTGGCAGCCCACTGTGTCAATTTAGAAGAAGGAGATATAGAAATTTTAGCTAAAAAAAATGTATCTGTAGCTCACAATCCCTCCAGCAACACAAAACTTGCAAGTGGAATAGCTCCTGTTACAAATCTAATTAATGCCGGTGTAAATGTAGCTATCGGTACAGATGGTGTTTCCAGCAACAACAATCTTGATATAATAGAAGAAGCGAGACTGGCTTCATATCTACAGAAAGTATCTACTTCTGATCCGACAGCAGTTGATATATGGGATCTGCTTAAAATGCTTACTGTAAATGGAGCAAAAGCACTAAATTTAAAAAAATTAGGCCTGCTAAACGAAGGTAGTGCAGCAGATGTGATTTTAGTAGATGTAAA
The DNA here is from genome assembly GCA_964559325.1 of uncultured Halanaerobium sp. GTDB lineage: Bacteria > Bacillota > Halanaerobiia > Halanaerobiales > Halanaerobiaceae > QPJE01. Next base: position 7,668 of record CAZLIW010000003.1, read on the forward strand.
AAAAGATACTGTCTCCTATCCACACCATAATAATCTTTCTAATTTATTTTATGCTTCACATGGGAATCTGGTTGACACAGTGATTGTTGATGGAGAAATTTTAATGGAAAAAAGAATAATTAAGACACTTGATGTAGAGAGAATTTATCATGAAGTGGAGAAAAGATCATCCTGGGTCGCAGACAAAGTTTAAGTTTAAAAATTCTTTAATTATGAAAGGGGAAAATTATGGCTAAATCTATTCGTTTTTTAATTTCTGCAGCCATTTTAATTTTCATATTAATTTTTATAGTTCTTTCAGCAGGATCCAGTATTTTTACTGATTGGCTGTGGTTTAAAGAACTTAATTTTGAAAAGACTTTTATGATAATGTTTCTATCGAACTTTATTTTGCGAATAATTATTGGAGTAATATTTGCTTCAGTAATTTATTTGAATTTGCATTTCACCAAAAAACCAATTATAAATTTTATTAATATTAAAACTGATAATCGGGTGGAAACTTTATTTGGTGAAGAGAGAAGTAAGATTTTTGACTGGTTAAACAAAAAAAGATTAAATATTATATATATTACTATCAGTGTTATTTTTGGATTTTTATTTAGTTCAATAAGCAGTGAAAGCTGGAAGATGGTGCTGAAATTTTTAAACCGAACTTCTTTTCAGACTGTTGATCCGATTTTTTCTAAAGATATAGGTTTTTACGTATTTACACTTCCATTTTTACGTTTTGTAAGAGAAATGGGAATGGTGCTTGTTATTTTATCTCTTATTTTTACCGGGTTTATATACCTTATTTTTACTGGTGTTCATTCATTTAATGATTTATCAGTAAAATTGAGCACCCGGGGGAAAAAGCATCTTTCTATACTGGTTTTTGTGTTCCTTCTTTTTAAAGCCTGGGATTACAGACTTAAAATGTATGATATATTATTTTCTCCGCGCGGTGTTGTTTTTGGAGCCGGTTATACAGATGTAAATGCAAATTTGCTGGCATATAGAATACTATTTTTTACAGTACTTTTTGTTGCAGCTGCTGTAGTTTTCAGTCTTATTAAAAATAATTATAAATTTGTTATCTGGGGGATTGGAGCCTGGATTGCCGTTTCAATTATTTTTGCTTCTCTTTATCCCGGTTTTATACAGCAGTTTAGAGTTGAACCAAATGAAATTTCTTTAGAGAGTGAATATATCAAAAATAACATTGATATGACACTTTCTGCCTATGGGCTTGATGATGTAGAAGAAAAAGATTATGAAATCAAAAATGATCTAACTTATGATAAATTAATGGAAAGTCCGGAAACTGTTAATAATATACGCCTTTGGGACAGCAGACCACTGCTTGATACCTACAGTCAGATACAGGAGCTGAGGCAGTATTATAAATTTGTTAATATCGATATAGATAGATATGAGATAAATGATGAATACAGGCAGGTTATGCTTGCGGCCAGGGAGATGGATCAGAATCTATTATCTCCACAGGCTCAGACATGGGTAAATAAAACTCTAAAATATACGCACGGTTTTGGAGTTGCTATGAGTCCTGTAAATAAAATAACTCCTGAAGGACTGCCGGAATTTTATATTAAAGATATTCCGCCAAAAATTGACGCAGATATTGAATTGAATAACAGTGCAGTTTATTATGGAGAAAAAACAGATAACTATGTAATTGCCAACACTGAGTCAACTGAGTTTCATTATCCAATGGGTTCAGAAAATGTGTATATAAATTATGATGGTAGTGGTGGTGTTAAAATTAACAACTTTCTCCGCAAATCAATTTATGCTATGCGGCTTAGGAATATGAAGCTAATTCTTTCTACTGATATTAATAATGACAGCCGTATTATGTACTACAGAAATATTAAAGAAAGAGTTCAGAAAGCAGCACCATTTTTAAAATATGATAGTGATCCCTATCTGGTTATAGATAAAGGACGTCTATTCTGGATTTATGATGCCTATACAACAACTAATTCTTATCCTTACTCACAGCCTTACAATAGAGGAGATAACTATATCAGAAACTCTGTTAAAGTTGTTATAGATGCATATAATGGAGATATGGATTTTTATGTTGTTGATGATAAAGATCCTATAGCCAGAACTTATATGAAGATATTTGATGATCTTTTTACTCCTGGAGAAGAAATGTCAGATTCTTTAAGAAGACATCTCCGTTATCCCAAAGATCTCTTCAAAATTCAGACAGAATTATATGGTACCTATCATATGGAAGACCCGGTTGTATTCTATAATAAAGAAGATGTGTGGAATATACCAAATGAAACATATTCCAATACGGCAATAAAAGTTGAACCATATTATATAATTAATAACCTGCCTGGAGAAGAAGATTCTGAATTTATATTAATGTCACCATTTACACCTGCAAATAAAAATAACATGGTATCCTGGATGGCAGCTCGATCTGATGGTGATAGATATGGAGATCTCCTGGTATATAAATTTCCTAAAGATAATCTGATATATGGACCGACTCAAATAGAGTCCAGAATTGATCAGGAATCAGGAATATCACAGCTGCTTACTCTGTGGAGTCAAAGGGGTTCTCAGGTCATAAGAGGAAATCTTCTTGTTATACCAATAGATAACAACATACTATATGTCGAGCCAATATACCTGCAGGCTGAAACAAGCCAGCTTCCAGAATTAAAAAGGGTTGTAGTTGCATATGAAAATGAAATTGTTATGAGAGAGAATCTGGGTGCTGCATTTAAAGCTCTATTTGATGAAAATGAGCCAAAAATAGTTGGGCCAGGAGAAGAACCTGCAGCAGAGGATGAAGCACAGAAAGATGCATCAGGTGTAATGAGCAGTGTAGAATCACTGACTGCTGAAGCAAATAGATTATTTAATGAAGCTCAAAATGCACTGAAAGAAGGAAATTTTGCCGAATATGGTGAATTAATAAATGACTTAGGACAGATATTAAATCAATTAACTGAGACAGGAGAGTAAAATTACATTATGGGTAATTTTGAATTTGAAAAAGAAACAAATAAATACAATATCCACTATCTTGCAACTGATAAATTTAAAACTAATTTAATCCAAATATATTTTATGCTGCCTCTGACATCATGGTCAGAGGCGGCTATGAATGCATTAATACCGGCAGTATTAAAAAGAGGCTCAAAAAGATTTCCAGAAAGCAGGACAATAAAAACAGAGCTGGAAAATCTTTATGGAGCCGGTATTTCTTTTTCTGTATTAAAAAGAGGAGAAAATCAGCTGCTGAGATTTTCACTGGAATATGTAAATGAAAACTATCTGCATGAAAATATTAATTTGAGCAGAAAAAGTTTTGAGCTTTTGAGTGATCTGATTTTTAATCCTCTTCTTGAAGAAAAAAAATTTGTTGAAAAATATTATCTGCAGGAAAAGAAAAATCAAATAGAAAATATTAATAGTTTGATTAATGATAAATACAGTTATGCTGCAGAAAAGTGTTTTCAAAATATGTGCAGAGGAGAAAATTATGGTATATATAAACTGGGAAATGTTAAATCTCTCAAAAAAAACACCAGTGAAGAACTCTACAATCACTACAAAAAAATAAAAAGCAGTGCAAAAAGTAGTATTTTTATGGTAGGAGATTTTAAGGACTCATTTATTAAAAGTGTTTTCAATGAAATAAAACTGCCCTCTACAGATGATATTATAGATAATTTTACGAATAAGACTGTACCGGACAGAGAAGTACAGTATATTACTGAAGAGATGGCAATAAATCAGGCTAAACTAACAGCCGGATTTCGAACCGGAATTACAAGAAATATGGAAGAATATTATGCACTTTTAGTTTTCAATAGTTTGCTGGGGGGCTTTTCTCAGTCTAAATTATTTCAGGAAGTAAGGGAAAAACGTTCACTTGCATATTATATTAATTCCTTTATAGAATCAACCAAAGGTCTGATGATGGTAAGCAGTGGAATAAATAATGAAAATTACTCAGAAGTTTTAAAATTAATTAAAGGACAAATTGCTGTAGTTGCAGCAGGTGACTTTAATGATAGAGAATTTAAATGGGCTAAAAAAAGTATTATTAATCGACTAAAACAGGATCTTGACAGCAGCAAATCATTGGCAGCACACTATTTATTGAGTTTAATTAATGATAAGCGAGAATCAATAGTTTCTGCAATAGATAATATTAAAAAAGTTGATAGAACTGATATAATGAAGATAGCGGAAAAAATAAAATTAGATACAGTATATTTTTTAAGAAGTGAGGAATGATCAGTTTGAAAAAAGTATATGATAAAAAAATGAAAGAAATTTTAATAAAAGAAAAATTAGATAATGGACTTCATATATATATATTCAACAAAAAGGGATTTAAAAAGCAGTATGCAGTAATCTCTGTGGATTATGGGTCCAATGATATTGAATTTATAGATGCATTAACAGGTAAAAAAGTTCGCAGTCCTGAAGGGATTGCACATTTTTTGGAACATCAGCTTTTTGAAGATAAAGAAGCCAGTATTTTTGATAAATTTGCTGATTTAGGAGCTTCTGCCAATGCATATACCAGTTTTAACAGTACTAATTATCTTTTTTCCAGCACAGAAAATTTCAATGAATCTTTAATCAATTTACTAAATTTTGTACAGACACCTTATTTTACAGATAAAAGTGTAAATAAAGAAAAAGGTATAATTATTCAGGAAATAAAGATGTATCAGGATGATCCTTACTGGCGTTCATTATTTAATATGCTCTCCGGACTTTACAGTACTCACCCGGTTAAAAATGATATTGCCGGAACTGTTGAAAGTGTTAGCAATATATCGCCAGAAGATCTTTATTTATGTCATGAGAACTTTTATCAGCCGGCAAATATGGATCTTATTTTAATTGGTGATATTAACGAGGAAGAAGTAATTAATCTTGTTAAAGAAAATCAGCTGCAGAAATCATTTTCAGACATGAAAACTCCGGTAAAAATCATTCCAGAAGAAAGTAAAACTATAAACAAAAAACACGTAGAAGAAGAGATGAATATTTCTCGTCCTCTTGTACAAATTGCTTTTAAAGATGTAGAAAGCCCTTCTACTCCAAAAGAAATTATAAAAAAAGAATATGCCGTTAATATACTGCTGGATATTTTATTTGCCAGAAGTAGTTTGAGGTATAATAAATTTTATGAAAAAGGAATAATTGACAGCAGTTTTTCCAGTACATATGTTCGCAAAGAAGATTATGGTTATATACACTTACATGGTGAGAGCAGAGAAGCGGACAGAATGATATCAGCTATTCTTGAATCTTTAAAGAAAATAGAAATGTCAGAAATCAATGAAGGCTTTATACGAATTAAGAAAAGATATCTGGGAAGCTATATAAAGATGTTTAATAATTTCAGTAGCCTTGCGTCTGAATTTATAAATTACAGAAGACTTGGTATTGACATATTTTCACTTATGGGGATTATTAGTGAAATAAAAATTGAAGAATTATATGGATATGCGGATATGCTGTTTAATGAAGATCTTATGGTGGAATCAATTATAAAAAATAAACAGGATTGATCTTATGTACTTTAAATTTTATAATTTTATATTTTATATTACTATGGCTGCATATGCATATTTTAATATTTATTTTAGAGATATAGGTTTATCTTCTTTTCAGATAGGAGTAGTAAATGCTGTACCAAGAGGACTGTCACTTGTAATTCTTCCGCTCTGGGGATTAATTACAGATTATTTGCAGCAGAACAAAAAAGTGCTTTTTATAGCTTTAAGCGGTACTTTAGGGGTTATTTTGATATTTCCTGCCGCATCATCATTTTGGAGCCTTGTAATTATGATGTTTTTATTTGCTGTATTTCAGAACCCCATTCAACCTTTATCTGATAGTCTTCTGCTGGATTATTTAGGAGAAGATGCCAGTCAGTATGGAAAATTTAGATTATGGGGTTCAATAGGTTATATGCTGACAGTATCACTGATCGGATACTTTTTAGAACAAACTGCAAGCAGAAACCTTTTTGCTGTATATGCAGTTTTCATATTTATGAGTATACTTCTGCTTAAAGGTCTGCCGGAAAGCAGAAGGGATATTAAGATTTTTAATTTGAGTGATTTTACTAAGATATTTAATAACAAAAAGCTTTTTCATTTTCTGCTTTTTGTATTTATTCTGCAGACCACAATGAATGCCAATTATGTTTATTTTCCTCTATACATTGTTGACCATGGGGGAGGAGAATTTTTGCTTGGATTGGCAATGACGCTTTCATCGGGAAGTGAAATTTTTGCATTTTTTGCTTCAGAAAAAATAATAGAAAAGCTGAAGATGAATAGAATTGTTTTTCTAATAAGTTTATCTTTCAGCATTCGCTGGATTCTTCTTTTTTTATATCCTGTAAAAGCTGTTATTTTAGCTTCACAGCTGCTCCACAGTTTAACATTTGGCTTATTTTATGCTGTTGGGGTAAATTATGTCAGCAAAATTAGTGGCGAAAAATTTCGGGCAACAGGTCAGAATATTTTTTCTGCTGTATATCTTGGGATAAGTTCAATTTCCGGCAGTTTAATTGGTGGGAAAATATATGAAATGTATGGTGGGGAAATAATGTATTTAATTTGGAGTTTAACTGCAGCGGCAGCAGGTGTTTTTTATATTATTGCCCTAAATAATAGACACTCTAAATTTAAGAAAGGATATTGATGATCAAAAAATCTAAAATTAAAGAACTTGCTCAAAAATCAGGTTTTGATATATGCAGAATTACAGATGAAATTGAATTTGCTGCTGAAAAAGATATATTAAAGAAAAGACAAAAAACTGGATTTTGGCCTTCTCCTTTTTTTAACAAAGATATTAATGAAGTTTGTGAGATTAAGCAAATATTTTCTGATGCAGAAACTGCCGTAGTACTTGCAGTTTCCTATCAGCAAAAAAAAATTGATAATTCCTATTTATCAAAATATATTGGAAAAAATGATTATCACAGATATATTGATAATATGATGGAAAATTTAATTGAAATGCTGCAGAAAGAAGTTGGAAAACCATTTAAATATCAAAAATTTGTTGACACAGCACCTTTTATGGAGAGAGCTCTTGCCAGAAATGCAGGAATGGGTTTTATCGGAAAAAATTCTTTTATCATTAATCCAGAATATGGATCATTTATATTTTTAGCTGAAATAATACTTGATTTTAAAATAGAACCAGATCAAAAATTAATTATAGACTGTGGAAGCTGCAGAAAGTGCATAGACAGCTGTCCTGCGGGAGCTATAATAAAACCTTATCTGACTGATTTCAGCAGATGTATAAGCTATCTGACTCAAAAGAGAGGTATCTTAACTTTAGAAGAAAGAAAAATAATTGGCAAAAATATATGGGGATGTGATGTATGTCAGGATGTGTGTCCCTATAATAAAAATATTAAACAGAGCCAACATCCAGAATTAAAATTAGATAAATCATTTGCTATCGAATATTTCATAAATATTGATCGGAAAAACCCTCCTTTAGAATTAAAGAAAATGGCATTAGCCTGGCGGGGCTTTCGTATTTTGCAGCGCAATGCACTGATAGCAGCTGCCAATTCAAGAGATGAAAAATATTTTACTATAATAAAAAATAAATTGAAAGATAGATCACCGATAATTAGATTTTATGCAGTCTGGGCATTAATGGAAATTAATGAAAAAAAAGCTTATGAAATTTTAAAAGAACATCTGCAGAGAGAAAACAGTAAAGAAGTAAAAGCAGAAATAAAACGACTTTTAAATGATAATTAATAGAATTTCAGCAGATTAGAGTTGAGATATTTTTACGGAAATTTGTTGATATTTTATTTACTTTAAAAGTTGAGTAATAAGTAATTCAGCAGTATATGAAGTGCAGGGAGGATCATTTTTTATGAAAATAAAGATTTGTGATGAGATTCTGGAGTTTTATTCACCGGTTACAGTAGAAAATATTATAGAAAAGAGCTCAATTAAAAAAAAGAAAGATGTTATGGCTGCAGTTATATCGAATAAGGTATATGATTTAAACGAAATAGTGACTGATGATGCAGAGATAAATCCAGTTTTTATAGATTCTGAACTTGGAAATAGAATTTACAGGAGAAGTCTTTTTTTAGTTCTGGCAAAAGCAGTATATGAGCTGTTTCCGAAATCTATTTTAAACATTGAAATTTCTCTGAGTAATGGTATATACTGTGAATTAAAAAAAGAAAAAAACATGAGCAAAAAAGATATGTATGATATTAAAAATAAGATGAAAGAAATTATTGAAGCAGATCTAAAAATTACTAGAAAAGAATTTTCGCAGGCAGAGATTTTGAAAATATATAAAAATCAGAACTGTAATTTCCGAAAAGAGCTTATAAAAGAGAAGGATAAAGACCTGTATGATGTGTATGAATTAGACGGATATTATGATTATTTTTATTATAATATGGTTCCTTCAACAGGCTATTTAAATGAGTTTGATCTGCACCTGCGCATACCTGGTTTTATACTTCTATTTCCTAAATTTTATAAAGGAAAGATTGTTCCAGCTTTTAAAGAACAGCCCAAACTGGCGAAAGTTTATTTGGAGTACGAAAAACTTGGAGAAATATTAGATGTTAATAATATTGTTGATTTAAACCAGGTTATAGAAGATAAAGAATATGGTGAGCTAATAAGGATTGCAGAAGGGCTGCATGAAAAGAATATAGCAAGAATAGCTGATCAGATAAAAAATGGCATGCCCAGAAACAAGATTATTTTAATTGCAGGTCCTTCATCTTCTGGAAAAACAACTTTTACACATAGACTTTCAACACAACTCAGGATAAATGGATTAAGGCCGGTACAGATATCTGTTGATGATTATTTTGTCAATAGAGATGAAACACCTCTTCATAAAGACGGAAGCTATAATTTTGAATCTATAAATGCTATTGATCTTGAACTATTTAATAATCACCTTTTAAAGCTGATACAGGGTCAGGAGATAGAACTTCCTGTGTTTAATTTTGAGTCAGGTATTAGAGAAAAAAGTGGGAAGTTACTGTCTTTAAATGAAGATCAGCTAATTTTAATAGAAGGTATACACGGTCTTAATGATAAAATGACTGAAGTTATTCCTCAGGATTTAAAATTTAAAATTTATGTAAGTGCTTTAACACAGCTAAATATAGACTGCCATAACAGAATACCTACTACAGATACGCGTCTTATAAGAAGAATTGTTAGAGATAATCAGTACAGAGGACAGTCTGCATCCGGGACTTTAGATTTATGGAAATCTGTAAGAAGAGGTGAAGAAAAAAACATTTTTCCCTTTCAGGAAAATGCTGATGTAATGTTTAATTCTGCTTTAATATATGAACTATCAGTATTGAAAAATTATATAGAGCCACTGCTGAAACAGATTGATAGAACAGATAAAAATTACTTTCAGGCACAGCGGCTCCTGGAAATATTGAGCAGTTTTAAAGCGATTCCGGATAATGAAATACCGCTGACATCTATTTTAAGAGAATTTATTGGCGGCAGTGTGTTCAGATAAAATTATATCCAGATGCTTTTTTATATCCTTCCAGCTGTCAGCTCTGTAGATAAGATTATCTTCTTTTATATCTTTATTGTGATATTTGCTGACCAGAATAACAGGAATATTTTTTTCGGAAATTGCTATAGCATTAAATTTATTATCTTCAATAAACAGTTTTAATTTTAGTTTTTCAGCAAGAGGTGCTTTGTTATCTTCATGATAAAGGCTGTCATAGGGTATATTATATTTTTTAAGCCAATTTTTGGTTAAATTATTGTATTTGCTGTGTCGGGCGGTAATCAATATTAGTTCAAAACCTCTTTCTTTTATTTCTTCTAAAGTTTTTTTGGCACCTTCTGCTGGAACTACCTGTCTATAAATATTTTCCAGCTCTTTTTTTAAAAAAAGATTTAATTCTTCAGTATTTAAGCCAAAAGCTTCAGCAAGATTATAAGTGTTTTTGCGCAGATTTATATTTCGGCCAAAAAATTCAGCCATTTTTTGCTGCCAGATACTGTTGTTTTCGGATCCTTCTTCAGTCAGTACACCATCTATATCTATACCAAGTTTATTGTGCATTTTTTACCTCCTATTTGTTATTATCTACTTGTTTTTATTTTAGATAATATGTTATCATTTTTTTAACAATAAGTCCAACAATAAAGGGGGACATATAATTGAAGAAAAAAACAGAAGAAATTATTAAGCTTCTTTCACTAAATTATCCAAATCCAACAACAGCATTAAATTTTTCTACCTCTTTTGAACTTCTTGTTGCTACTATATTATCAGCTCAGACAACAGATGTTCAAGTAACTAAGGTTACAAAAGAACTTTTTAAGACTCATTCCAGACCAGAAGATTTTGCAGAAATGGAACCTAAAGAGCTGGAAGAGGAAATAAAGAGTATAGGATTGTTCAGAAATAAAGCAAAATTTATAGTCAAAACCAGTAAAATGATTTTAGAAAATTATGATGGAAAAGTACCTGAAATAAGAAAAGAACTGATGAAACTGTCTGGAGTTGGCAGAAAAACTGCCAATGTTGTGCTGGCTAATGCTTTTGATAAACCAGCTTTTCCGGTTGACACACATGTTTTTAGAGTTTCAGCCAGACTGGGACTTGCTGATGGGAAAAATGTACAAAAAACTGAAGAAAAGGTGACTCAAAAAGTAGATAAAAAATACTGGATAGATCTTCACCACTGGCTTATTAATCACGGACGTGCTGTGTGTAAGGCGCAAAATCCAGACTGTGAAAACTGTTTTTTGAGCCATTTATGTAAATACTATAAAAATACGAAAGGAGAATAATTATGAAAGAATACAGTGTTAAAAATGTTTTTTTAGGGAGACTCCAAAAAGGTGATGATCTTCTCAAAGAAATAACTGCATTTGTTAAGGAAAAAAATATTGAAACAGGTTTTATTAATGTAATTGGTGCTGCTACTAAAGCTGTTTTTGGATATTATGATATGCAGAGTGAAGAATATGAGTTTATCACCAGAGAGGGAGAATTTGAGATACTTAATGTTAGTGGTAATGTATCGATAAAAGATGGAGAACCAATGGTACATGCCCATATTTTATTTGCTGATAATGAAGGAAACACTTTTGGAGGTCATCTTGCAGAAGGAACTGAAATTTTTGCTGCTGAATTATATATTCAGGAACTTGAGGGTGAAGCACCTGTAAGAGAATTTGATAAGGAGACCGGACTTACACTCTGGTAAATATGCCTCAGGGAAGGAGATAATATGAAAAAAATATTTGTATTAGATACAAATGTACTGTTAAATAATCCACGAGCTTTATTTTCTTTTGAAGATAATGATGTAATTATACCACTGGCTGTAGTGGAAGAAATAGATAATTTAAAAAGCAATAATTCAGTTCTCGGCTATAATGCCAGAGAAACTTCCCGACTGCTGGAAGAGATTAGGAAAGAGGGAAGACTTGATAAAGGTGTTAAATTAAAAGAAGGTGGAATTTTACGTATAGTTATAAATGGAGAAGATCTTCGCCTTCCTAAAGGGTTAAGTGCCGGCAAAATGGATAATAGAATTATTTCTACAGCACTGCATATACAGGAAGATAATCCTGATCTGAAGGTGGTATTAATTTCAGATGACATAAACCTTAGATTAATAGCCGATGCATTTGGTATAAAAGCTGAAGAGCACAGTTCAACAAAGCTATCAGATGAACAGATTTATACTGGTTTTAAAGAAATTCAGGTTCTTTCTTCAGTAATTGATAAATTTTATTCTGAAGAAGAAATTAGTCTGGAAGATTTAAATTTGGATGAGGAGCTGGATATATACCCAAATGAATTTATACAGCTTACAGCTTCAGACCAGAATAAAAAAACTGCTCTGGCCTGTTATGATGGAAATAAATTAAAAAAATTAAAATATAATAGGAATTCTCCTGCTAAAATTAGTCCGAGAAATAGAGAACAGCAGCTTGCTGTTGAGCTTTTGTTAAATGATGATATAAAATTGGTTACTTTGTCTGGAAAAGCAGGAACTGGTAAAACTCTTCTTGCAGTTGCAGCCGGTTTAAGTAAGGTAGTTGATGAAAATAAATACAGCAAACTACTTGTGGCCCGTCCTATTATGCCGATGGGGAAAGATCTGGGATATCTGCCTGGAGAAAAGGAAGAGAAACTTTCACCATGGATGCAGCCTATATTTGACAACTTAGATTTTATAGTACACAGAAATAAAAGTGATAAATATGCATATCAAAAGCTTTTAAACTCCGGTTTGATTCAGATAGAAGCTCTAACCTATATTAGAGGAAGATCTGTTCCTGATCAGTTTTTAATTGTTGATGAGGCACAGAATTTATCTCTACATGAGGTTAAAACAATAGTGACAAGGGCTGGAGAAAATACCAAAATAGTATTTACTGGGGATCCATTTCAGATAGATAATCCATATTTAAATCTTCATAAAAATGGTTTAAATCATCTTGCCCATAAATTTCATAAAGAAAAAATCGCCGGACATGTTATGTTAAAACAGGGTGAAAGATCTGACCTTGCTAGAATTGCCAGTGAACTGCTTTAATATGGGAGAAAAGTTATGAATAAAACATTTAGAGTAATTATTATATCAGCACTGCTTTTTGGACTATTTTTTGCACTGGGAGATTTTTATGTTTATAATCATCAGGGGACAGATTCGGATGCTGGTATTATAATTGCAGATGACAATTTATCTGAAATTGCTCTTTCCGGTGCAAAAAGAAAATTTTATAGTGGCGAATACTCTGCAGCTGAAGAGATATATAGAGATCTTATTACTAAAAAACCATATGAAGTAAAATATCGCAGAGATTTATCTGCTGTTTATGCAGATTTAGGTGAGATAAAAAAAGAAAATCTGTCTCTTCTAAAAACTGCAATTTTGAGTGGAGAAAGCCGTGATTTTCTTGATTTGGCAGTGAATTATTATCAGGCAGGAAAACATGATACAGCAATTTTTCTGCTGGAAAGCAAGGTAGCTGATAAAGAACTTGACTTGGAAGAATTTTTGTTTAAAAAATATTTTTTACTGACTTCTTTAAATATCAAAAAAGAAAATGTAGATAAAGCTGAAAGCTATCTTATAAAAGCTGAGGAATATTCGTTTAGTGACAGCAGAGTTTTTATGCTCAAATCTGCATTAGATGAGCTAAAAAATAATTATTATGCTGCTTATCAGAACCTTTATAAAGCATATGAAAATGATAAAAGCAAAACATTTCTATTTAAAGATATGGCATTGTTGCTGGAAAAAGCTGATGAAGAAATTAAAGCTTATAATCACTGGCAGAGAACTCTTTCTTATGGTTGGTTTAAGGGGCTGGCCCTGGAAAAAATAAATAATTATCAGGATAAATATCCTTCTTTAAGGCCAGAAGAAAAAAAAGAACCACCAGAAAAAATTAATCCTTTTGACTTAAAGGCAGATTGGGCTGAAATCAGTAAAATTCCTTCTAAAGAAAAATTTAAAAAAATAAAAGTTGGTCTTCAGGAAAATAATAAAAATTTAGTTTTTCAATCTAAAACTGATTTTAGAATAATAAAAAACAGGACAGTTCTTTTTAATGGAGAAAAGATAAAAAACTATATATTAAATGCTGAGGCAGGAAATCTTTATATAGAATACAGAACTGGAAGAACAAAACTGGGAAAGATGGAGGATAATTACGAAATTTCAAATGGAGAATACTCCTCTTTTTATATATTTAACTTGAATTATGGACAGGGATATTTCTGGCAGGGAAGAGAAAACCGTCAGTATAGAGGTGATCTTCTTATAAGAGGAGATGGTTCTCAATTTACTGTCATAAACAATGTAGATTTAACATCATATTTAATATCTGTAGTACCTTCCGAAATCTATGCTTCCTGGCCGTATGAGGCCCTTAAAGCACAGACTATTGCTGCCAGAAGCTACACTCTTTCTAATTTAGGAAGACATAAGGATAATGGTTATGATCTATGTTCAACAGTTCACTGTGCGGCATACAATGGTGTAAAAAACGAACACCCCAATACAACAGAAGCCGTACTGTCCACTCGGGGAGAGACTGCGTATTATAAAGACAGCATAATAGAAGCTGTTTTTAGCAGCAACAGTGGTGGTTTTACTGAAAGAAGTGATGAAATTTGGCAGAGTGATCTACCCTATCTCAGGGGATCAAATCAGATGATAGATAAAAGTTACAGCTTTCCTCTTTCTCCATATGAGTTAAAAAAGTGGATAGTTACTGAACCTGAATCATATTCTAAAAAATATGGCAGCAGTAATAGATATAGATGGCAGTTAAATATTAGTAAAGAGGTACTTGAGTACAGAAGTGAATTGAAAAATATTAATAAAATATCTGTAGTAGACAGAGCTTCTGGTGGTACTGTTACTAAATTGAAAATAATTGGAGATTCTGAAGAAAAAATATATTCCGGTTATCAGATTAGAAGAGTATTTGCCGGACTTAGAAGCAGTAGGATTATTTTGGAGCCCGTATACTCCAGTTCAGGAGAATTTTTGAGTGTTCATATATATGGGGCAGGCTGGGGACATAATTTAGGTTTTGACCAGTCTGCAGCAGCAGGTATGGCGGCAGAGGGATGGAACTACCGGGAAATAATAGATCACTTTTATCCAGAAACTGAAATAAGAAAATTTTCGGAAAGTGAATAAAAACACTTGAAATTTATTTTAAGATAATGTATAATTTAAACAAAAGAAAATAATGTCTTCAGGGTTTGGTGAAGTGAAAACTAATTCCAGACCGGTGGTGATAGTCCACGAGCATATGCTGAACTGGTTAAATTCCAGTACCGACGGTAAAGTCCGGATGAGAGAAGATGATTTAAAAAATTGCCCTGGGGTTAAACCAGGGCTTATTTTTTTCCCGGAAGATAAAAACAACAAAAAGGAGTATTAAATATGGATACAAAAAAAATAACAAATATTGCTGTATTATCAGCATTTTCACTTGTGATGATGCTGACAGTAAGATTTCCACTTTTTCTGCCATTTCTAATTTATGAACCAGGAGATATTCCAATATTGATTATTGCTTTTCTATATGGGCCACTACATGCACTTGGAGCAACTTTTCTACTTTCAGTTTTGATGGCCGTATTTACAGGTCTGGGAGGCCCATTTGGAGCATTTATGCATTTTTTAGCTACTGGTTTTTTTGTGGGGGTAGCAGGCTATATATACCACATTAATCACACTAGAAAAGGTGCTGTTATAGGGCTTATTCTGGGATCTATAAGTATGACTGCGGTAATGGCAGGAGCCAATATATTATTAAATCCTATTTTTTATGGTATTCCTAGAGAACAGGTAATAAATATGATGGTGCCTGGAATTATTCCTTTTAATTTAACAAAAGCTTTTCTCAATTCAGGTATAACTATTTTTGTCTATAAGAGGCTGGCAAATTTCTTAAGAGAAAAAGGTCTTATTTCAGCACTGGAAAGCAATTAATATTTTTACAAATTCATATTTTAGATGTTTGACAATAAACCTCTCCTGAGATAAAATTCTATTGAAGGGAGAGGTTTTTTTTGCGTATTTCATTTTTAGGAACAGGTACTTCACATGGAGTACCTGTTATTGGATGCAGCTGTAAGGTATGTAAATCAAAAAATCCAAAAAACAAAAGAAATAGAACATCAATTCATATAAAAACTGAAAATACTAATCTTTTGGTAGATACACCACCGGAAATGAGGCTGGAGTTAATTAATAACAATATTCAGCATGTAGATGCAGTAGTGATTACACATGCACATGCAGATCATATTATGGGATTTGATGATATAAGAGCTTTGAACTGGCAATTAGGACATGAAATGCCGGTTTACTCAGATAAAAAAACATTAGAAAGTCTAAAAAGAATTTTTCCATATATATTTTCTGAAAGTAATCAGGGTGGTGGTATACCACAGGTCAAAATGATTGAGATAAAAAAGGAATTAAAAATTAATGGAGAAAATATTATTCCACTCCCGATTTATCACGGTGAAAATTTAATTTTAGGTTATAGAATTAGAAATTTTGCATATATGACTGACTGCAGCAGAATTCCGAATCAGACAAAAAAACTGCTGACTGGAGTAGATTATATAGCAGTTGACTCACTGAGATATTCAAAACATCCAACTCATTTTTCAGTTGATGAAGCTGTTGATTTTATAAATGAGCTAAATGTAAAAAAAGGTTATTTAACTCATATTTCTCATCAATTAGACCATGAAGAATTAAATAATTATCTGCCTAATCATATAGAACCTGCTTATGATGGGATGTTTATAGAAATTTAGGAATATCAATTGGAATAAAATGATTAAATTATGATAAAGTTATTATTTTTATTGGCATAAAATCTGAACTATTTGTCTGTGAAATAATAAATTATTATAAATTTAATTATATAATACCAGACCAGGTTAGGTATTATTATTTGTTTTTACTTTTTTAGATTTAATAAAATTTAGATTTAATAAAATTTAGTTTTTATAATATTATGTGAGGTTGATAATATTGAATATTGTATTAGTAGAGCCTGAGATACCACAAAATACTGGTAATATTGCCCGCACATGTTCTGTGACAGGGGCATCTCTTCATTTAATTCGTCCTCTTGGATTTTCGACTTCTGATAAATATTTAAAAAGAGCTGGACTGGATTACTGGGATAAGCTTGATATAACATATTATGATAACCTGGATGATTTTTTTGATAAAAATAATGATGGGCGTTTTTTCTTTGTTACTACAAAAGCTCCAAGGTCATATCATGAATTTGAATATCAAAAAGATGATTTTTTTCTCTTTGGTAAAGAAACTGCTGGTCTTAATGACAGTCTTCTTAAAAAAAATTTAAATAAATGTATTAGGATACCAATGAAGCAGAATCTTAGATCACTCAATTTAGCTAATTCAGTATCAATAATAATATATGAGGCATTAAGACAGAATAATTTTTCTGGATTAGAAAAAAGTGGTCTTTTAAAAAAGGAATTTTAAAATATATATTGAAATATATAAATTAGAGTATAATATGAAAGGAGGGAAGAGATGGCGCGAAAAACACTTCAGAATGCTTTTCTAATTTTATTAATATTTTTATTAATTTTTTCTGTTTCAGTATTTGCTTTTAAAGTAGATATTAACAGCAGAGGTAAAGATGTAAAAGAAGTTCAAACGATGCTGCAGCAGCTGGGTTATGATGTGAGTCCTGATGGTATATTTGGTCAAAAAACCAAAGAAATTGTTGAGAAATTTCAGCAAAAAGAAAGTTTAAAAGTTGATGGAGTTGTTGGAAACAAAACATATCAGCTTTTAAAAGCTGGGACTCAAAGCAAAAATTATACTGTTAAAAAAGGAGATACTCTGTCTGAGATTGCAGATCAGTTTGATATTACTATTTCTGAACTGAAAAGAAAAAATGGATTAAATTCCAATATAATTAAAGTAGGACAGGAACTGAGCATAAAAAACAACTATATAACGGATAATAAATTAGAAAACTTAAAGAATAAAGAAAATAATATTCTTATTGTCCATGAAGTGAAGTCTGGTGATACACTTTCAGAAATAGCTGATAGATATAATACATCTATAAAGGCACTTCGCGAAAAAAACAATTTAAATGGTGATTTTTTAAGTATTGACAAAAAAATTATTATTAGAAACAGTGAGATTGATGCTGATGCAAGTAGTGAAGATCAATCATCAGAAGATAGTATTTTATATGAGGTTCGAAAAGGTGATACACTATCTGAAATAGCTGATAGATTTAATATTACTGTTTCTGAACTTAAAAGAGAAAATAGTATTAAATCTAATTTTATAAAAGTTGGACAAAAACTTTTAATTAATAATAATGGTATTGGAAGTTCCAAATTGGAAGAAAATACTGTTGAAAGTATTGTACATAAGGTAAAAAAAGGAGAAGCCCTTACCATTATTGCTAGAAAGTATGGAACAGATGTAGATACAATTAGACGGGCTAATAATCTGCATGGAGATAGAATTTATGCAGGACAGGAACTGGTTATTAGAAATTTTAGTTCAACCGGTCCATTAAAGTTAAAAAAAGGAGCATTTATATGGCCTGTAATGGGCAGAATTTCTTCTAATTTTGGTTGGAGGACTCATCCTATCAGAAAAAGCCAGGAGTTTCATAATGGTTTGGATATTGCTGTGCAGACAGGTACTGCTGTTAAAGCAGCAGCTTCTGGAACAGTTGTTAAAAGTGGTTGGATGACTGGATTTGGCAGAACAATAGTTATTGATCATGGTAATAATATAGAAACTTTGTATGCACATAATTCTAGACTGCTTGTATCTGTGGGTACAAAAGTTAAAACAGGGCAAAAAATAGCATTAGCTGGAAGCACAGGATTAAGCACAGGTTCTCACCTTCATTTTGGTGTATTATTGAATGGAAAACCTATTAATCCTGCAGATTATCTTCCATAAAATTTATAAATTTTTTATAAAATTATTAATTTAAAAAAGCAGATGATTTTATCTGCTTTTTTATAATTTTTCTCTTGACAAGCAATATAAATAGTGTTATTATATAAAGCGTCGCAAGAGAAAAGGGCCATTAGCTCAGTCGGTAGAGCACCTGACTTTTAATCAGGGCGTCGGAGGTTCGATTCCTCCATGGCTCACCATTTCAGCGCGGGGTAGAGCAGTCCGGTAGCTCGTCAGGCTCATAACCTGGAGGTCGTCGGTTCGAATCCGGCCCCCGCAACCA
>CAZLIW010000004.1:0-25213 GCA_964559325.1 uncultured Halanaerobium sp.
ATCACCTTATTAAAGCAGCTACAAAGTTTGGTCTAATGACAATCCAGAGAATATTTTTGCTTGATTCTGGTTCTTTCAAAACTGCAAAACATATGTTGGGTGATGAAAATATAGATTCAGTAGAGATTCTACCGGGTATTGCAGCTCCATATTATATCTCACATCAGGAAAAATATCAGATTAAATATCCTGTGATTGCAGGAGGTCTTATCGAGACAAAAAAAGAAGTTGACAGTCTGGTAGAAGCCGGTGTTCTTGCAATCTCGACAAGTCAGAGAAGTTTGTGGACAACAGATTTTAATTAATTAAAGGAGGTAATAAGTGTGAAGAAAAAATTAGTTAACAATCCGGATCATGCTGTAGTGGAAATGGTAGAAGGAATTGTAATGGAGAAACCAGAAAAGATAAAAAAACTGGATGATTTTAATGTGGTTGTTAGAAAGGACGCTCCTTTAGAAAAAGTTGCACTTGTCAGTGGTGGTGGCAGTGGTCATGAACCTTCTCATGCTGGTTATGTTGGGGAAGGTATGTTAGATGCTGCTGTAGCAGGTGATGTATTTACTTCTCCAACTCCTGATGCGGTTTTTGAAGCAATAAAAGCTGTAGATGGTGGAAAAGGGGTACTGCTGATTGTAAAAAATTACACCGGTGATATAATGAATTTTGAAATGGCTGCAGATATGGCTGAAGCTGAAGAGATTGAAGTTGATCATGTAGTAGTTAATGATGATGTTGCAGTTGAAGATAGCCTTTATACAACAGGGCGCAGAGGAGTGGCCGGCACAGTATTTGTTCATAAAATAGCTGGTGCTAAAGCTGCTGCAGGTGGAGAACTTTCGGAAGTGAAATCAGCTGCAGAAAAAGTTATTGCAAATGTGAGAACAAAAGGAATGGCATTATATCCATGTCGTGTTCCTTCTGCAGATGAATCAACATTTAAACTTGATGAAGATGAAATGGAACTGGGTATAGGAATTCATGGTGAACCGGGAACTGAAAGAACAAAAGTTAAAAAAGCAGATGAAGTGGTGGATGATTTATTAGGCAGTGTACTATCCGATATTTCCTTTGAAAATGGAGATGAAGTTGCATTAATGGTAAATGGTATGGGTGGTACACCTTTAATGGAGCTATATATTGCAAATAGACATGCACATCAGATTTTGGAAGATAAGGGAATTAAAGTATACAAAAATTTTGTTGGTGAATTTATGACTTCATTAGAAATGGCAGGTATGTCAATAACACTGCTTAAACTTGATAAAGAATTAAAAGAACTTCTTGATGCACCAACTGATATAAATATTATGAAATAAAATGCAGACAGGGAGGATATTTCAGTGACAGAAAAAATTAAAGATATATTTATAAAAATTTCAGATGTGATAATCGAAAACAAAAAGTATTTGACAAAATTAGATTCTGCTATCGGTGATGGAGACCACGGGATCAATATGTCGCGGGGGTTTAAAAAAGTCAAAGAAAAACTCAGCAGTAATAATTATGAAAACAACTCTGATTTGGTAAAAACAGTTGCGATGACTTTGATATCAACTATTGGAGGTGCTGCTGGCCCACTTTATGGAACTGCTTTTTTAAATGTGAGTAAAGTAATACCGGATTCAGATTTTGATATTGATTCTGCTATAGAGATAGGAGAATCTGCAGTAAACGGTATTCAAAAAAGAGGTAAGGCTGAGCAGGGAGAAAAAACAATGCTGGATGCAATCATGCCGTCAGTGGAATCCCTGCGGGAAAGCAAGGAAAAAGGTTTGGAACTTAAAGATGCACTTGAAGAATGCAAAAAAACTGCTGAAGAAGGAATGAAAGCTACAATTCCAATGCAGGCAACAAAAGGACGAGCCAGTTATCTTGGTGAAAGAAGTAAAGGACATCAGGATCCTGGAGCCACTTCAAGTTATTTAATTATAAAAACGGTAGTTGATGAAATAAATTAACGGATGGAGTGAGCAGATGGTAAGCATTTTAATTGTTTCTCACAGTAAAAAGATTGCTGATGGAACCAAAGAATTGGCTGAACAGATGAAGCAGAAAGATGTAGAAATTAGAGCTGTTGGTGGGACTGCAGAGGGAGACATAGGTACTGATCCTGATGCAATTAATGCAGCACTTGAAGAGATAAATAAAGAAGATGGTGTAATAATTCTTGCAGATCTGGGCAGTGCTGTTATGAGTGTCAATATGGTAATGGATTGGCTTGATGAAGATGTAAGAAAAAGAGTTGTGCTGGCAGATGCTCCAATTGTTGAAGGAGCAGTATTTGCAGCAGTGGAGTCAGGTCTCGGTAATTCTATTTCTGATATATTATCTTCAATTGAGTCATTAGACATTATTAAGAAAAATTGATCTAAAGCCGGGTTTAAACCCGGCTTTCTTTTTAATTTTAAATTTATAACAACAAAATGTTAAAAAAAGATGAAATTCACCATTACTTTATGATAAAATATATAAGTGAATAAAAAAAAAGAAAGGATGATCAGATTGGCAGAAGAAAAGAAAGTAATAATTAAGAATAAGACCGGTCTGCATGCCCGGCCTGCAGCGCAATTTGTGCAAAAAGCAGGTAAATTTGATTCAAAAATAGAAATTATTTTTGAAGAAAAAGAAGTTAATGCAAAAAGCATTATGGGAGTTATGAGTTTAGGAGTTGGAAAAGGTAATGAAATATTATTGAGAGCTGATGGTGAAGATGCAGGAGAAGCATTGAAGGAACTGGAAGAATTCATTACAGTTGAAATGCCTAAAGAAGATGAAGAGGAGTGATTTGTATGAAAGGAATCGCTGCCTCACCCGGTATTGCTATTGGAAAAGCGATGGTGAAAAAAGAGAAGGACATTGAAATATCTAGAGAACAGATATCTGAAGATGAAGTTAATGAAGAGATTAAAAAACTTCATACTGCCCTTAAAAAAGCTAAAAGTGAATTGAAAACTGTCAGAGATAATACAGCTGAAAAAATGGGTGAAGAAAAAGCAGAGATTTTTGATGCACATCTAATGATACTGGATGATCCGGAATTAATACCTGCATTTGAAAATAAAATAAAAGAAGATAAACTCTCTTCTTCAGCTGCAGTAAAAGAAGTTATCGATCACTATGCATCCATGTTTGCTGCTATGGAAGATGAATATCTTAAAGAGCGGGGAGCAGATATAAAAGATGTTGGAAAAAGAATTATAAAAATTCTTCTTGGCAAAGAGGATATTGCTGAAAAACTAAATGAAGAAGTTATTATAATTGCTAAAGACTTAACTCCTTCTGATACAGCACAGCTTGACACATCTAAAGTACTGGCTTTTTTAACCAGAGATGGGTCGAGAACGTCACATACTGCAATAATGGCCAGATCGCTTGGCATTCCAGCTGTAGTTGGTCTTGGAGACAAGCTTATGAATAAAAATGTAGATGATGATGTTCTTATAGTTGATGGAAACAGTGGAGATGTTTATTTTGATCCAGATGAAGCTATTATGAAAAAATATGAGCAGAAGCTTGCTGATTATGAAGCTGAACAGGAAAGGCTTGCTGCTTATAAAGATAAAAAGGCTAAAACAAAAGATGGTGAAGAAGTAGAAATAGCTGGGAATATGGGTAATTTTGCTGATCTTGATCCTATACTAGAAAGAGGTGGAGAAGGTATCGGTTTATTTAGAACTGAATTTTTGTATATGGATAGAGATGAGATACCTTCTGAAGAAGAACAATTCGAAGTATACAGGAAAGTAGCCGAAAAAATGGGAGATTATCCTGTGGTTATAAGGACTCTGGATATTGGTGGAGATAAAGAACTGCCTTATTTAGATCTGCCTGAAGAAATGAATCCATTTCTGGGATATAGAGCTGTTAGAATTTGTCTGGATAGGCCGGATATTTTTAAACCACAGCTGAGGGCTATTTTACGTGCCAGCAAATATGGCAATTTAAAAATGATGTTTCCTATGATTTCTTCGCTGGAAGAGCTTAATAATGCTAAAAATATATTAAATGAAGTAAAGAATGAATTGGATAATGAAAAAATAGAATACAACCAAGATATGGAAGTTGGTATTATGATTGAAATACCGGCTGCAGTAATGATAGCAGATGTACTTGCAGAAGAAGTTGATTTTTTCAGTATAGGAACAAATGATTTAATTCAGTATACAGTTGCAGTTGATAGGACAAATGAAAAAATAGCTGAAATGCATACTCCATATCATCCTGCTGTTTTAAGATTGATTAAAAAAACAATAGATGAAGGACACAAAGCAGATATCTGGGTAGGCATGTGTGGAGAAGCTGCTGGGGATGAACTGCTGCTTCCATTTCTACTTGGTGCCGGTCTTGATGAATTTAGTATGAGTGCAGTTTCAATATTAAAGATAAAAGAACTGCTGGAGAACTGGACACGAAAAGAAGCAAAAAAAGAAATGAAATCTATTCTTAAATTAAAAACTGCAGCAGAAGTAAAAAAATATCTCAAAAAAATAAATTAAAAATTTATCCGGATAGCGTTTGCTATCCGGTTTTAAAAATATAGTCTTTCTTTAAAGTAGGAGTAGGGTATATAATGTATAGTAAAATAAAAAATACTTTAATTTATGAGATTTATCGCCTTTCATTACCGGAAATCTGGCTGGAAATTATTTTACCGCTTGTTGTGGGAGCGGCAGCAGCTTTAAAATACAGTGGGTCTTTTAATGTGGGCTGGTTTTTAGCAAATATAGTCAGCCTTTTTTCAATAGTTACGGCTGTAAATTGCTGGATAATAATAATTGACCCTGAAACTAACTTTTATCAGCTTTTTTATTATCACAGATATTATCCTTCGGAAAAGGATTATGATAGAGATATTAAAATTCTTAAAGGAAAAAAACTTTTTCTGACTGCTGTTTTATCAACTTTATTTTCTATACTGACAATAATTTTAATTGCCTGGTTTCGCTCCGGATTTCTAATTTGGGTTGTGATGATAACAGCTTTTTTTCTTCTGCTGTATATCTATTTGCAGATGCAGCTGATAGAGAGTCTTTTTGATGAATTTTTAGTAGGGCTGATAAATGGGCCAGCTTTAGTTTTAATGAGTTTTATCATTCAGGCCGAAGAAATATCGATTATTCCTTTAATTGTATCACTGCCATTATCAATTTTAATTGTCAATATACGCTGGTTATATCAGCATAAAGAAAAACACTTATTAAAAGGTCTGCAGATATTGCTGCTGGCAGCATATGCATCATTTGCACTTATTTTTGCTTATTTTAATAGTATAATATATTTGCTGCTGTTTTTAACATTTCCATATACTTTTTATAATATAAAATTAAATAAAAAATTCTACCTTTATTATTCACCTGACTTTAGGATTGAAAATTATGCTCTAAAATTATATTATATTAGTGCTGTACTGCTTTCTTTTTCAATGTTGATGGACTATTTGGTTTTTTAATATTTATCAAATAAAATCTAAAAAGTGCTGTAGATAGAATTTGATTTTTTAATTGGAGGTAGATTGATGAGTGATAAATTAGATGAATTTCAGGAATTTAGAGAAAAAATGAATGAAATTATACTTTCTAAAGATGATTTAAATATAAAAAGATTTTTTAATTTAGATACAAGAATTTACAGTGATAATAAACTTTCTTCGGAATTAAAAGAAATGCTTGGACTGGTTTCTTCCCTTGTTCTGCGCTGTGATGACTGTATTAGCTATCATATTATACAGTGTAAAAAAGAAGGTTGGACAAATGAAGAGATATTAGAAGCTATGAGTGTCGGATTGATTGTTGGAGGTTCTATTGTTATTCCTCATTTAAGAAGAGCTGTAAATCTTTTGGAAGAATTTGATCAAAATGAAGTAAAAGAAAAGACAGGAAATTATAAAATATATACTGATGGAGCCTGTTCTGGTAATCCAGGTCCCGGTGGATATGCAGCAGTTATAATTCTAGATGGTAAGGAAGAAAAGATTGCCGGGGCAGCAGAAAATACAACGAACAATAGGATGGAGCTTAAAGCAGTTATAGAAGCTTTAAAAAGTATTCCTAAAGGTTCTAGTATTGAATTATACAGTGATTCCACCTATGTTTTAAATGGATTATCTAAATGGGTTAAATCCTGGAAATCTAAAGGATGGAAAACAGCTGCTAATAAAGAAGTTGCAAATAAAGATCTCTGGACAGAACTGGACAGTCTGGTATCTGATTTTAAAATAGATTATTTTAAAGTTGAAGGGCATAGTGGTGATTATTACAATGAAGTTGCAGATTCACTGGCAAAAGAAGCCATAAAAAAAGAAAAGCATAGTGATTAATAAAGCAAAACCAGCTGAAAAATAAACCAGCTGGATATTAAAGCAGATGGATATTAAAGCAGATGGATATAAAGTAAATATAATAGAAGTTTAATTTTTATTTTGACATTCTGGACATAAACCTGTAAATTCAAGTCTGTGTTCACTAACCTGAAAAGCTGTTTTTTCATTAACAATTTTATTTATATCGTCAAATAGATCTACATTAATATCATATACTCTGCCGCATTTTTCACAGCGGAAATGATAGTGGTTTTTGGGATTTCCATCATAGCGGCTGTAAGTGCTTCCATAATCTAAAATTTGAATTTTGCCCAGTTCAGATAAAACATTTAAATTTCTATAAACAGTTCCTAAACTGATATTGGGAATTTCTTTTTTTACCTGTTCGTAGATCCAGTCAGCTGTAGGATGTGATTCAGTATTTTTGAGAACTCTTAAGATTGCTTTACGTTGTTTGGTCATTCTAGTATTTTTGGCCATAATAACCTCCTAAATTAATAATAGTTATTAATACTATTTAATAATATTTTAACAGAATTTATTATAACATTCAAGTAAAAATATATAAAGGAGTTTCCCTATTTTTATATTATGATGTAAAAAAATGATGATGTAAAAAAAATGAGATACATAAATATTGAAATTTTTAATATATGAATTTAAACAATATATCTCTTTTTTTAGATTTAAAATTAATTTTAGGTAAACTCTTTAAAATCTATAAAATATGTGAAGGTGATAATAGTGAGTGATAAATAAAGAATTTTAACAGGTGATAGACCGACCGGAAAACTTCATTTAGGTCATTATGTAGGCAGTCTGCAGAATAGAGTTGAACTGCAGGAAGAATATGACACTTTTTTAATTGTGGCAGATGTACAGGCTCTGACCACTAACTTTGATAAACCTGAACAGCTGAGTGAAGATCTCAGACAGGTTGTTAGGGATTATTTAGCTGCAGGTATTGATCCTGATAAAACTACAATTTTCGTACAGTCAATGGTTCCAGAAATAGCTGAACTTACAGTTTATTTTTCGATGCTGGTTACAGTAAATCAGCTGCGTCATAATCCAACTATAAAAACTGAAGCTGCCCAGTATGGATATAGTGATATGACATATGGCTTTCTCGGATATCCTGTTAGTCAGACAGCAGATATAACTTTCTGCAGATCACATCTGGTTCCAGTTGGTGAAGATCAGATACCACATATAGAACAGGCCAGAAAGATAGTGCGCAAATTTAATAATTCTTATGGTGAAATTTTTCCAGAACCTGAAGCATTAATTAGTGATTTCCCAAGATTAATGGGTCTTGATGGCAAAAGTAAAATGAGTAAAAGTTTGAATAATGCTATTTATCTATCAGATTCCAGTGATGAAATAAATAAAAAGATTATGCAGGCTAAGACAGATCCAGCCAGAATTCATAAAGATGATCCGGGTCATCCAGAAGTCTGTACAGTATTTCACTACCATCAGGCTTTTAATAAGGAAGAGGCGGATGAAATTGAATCACTCTGCCGGGCCGGGAAAATAGGCTGTGTTCAATGCAAAAAAAATCTGGCCAATAAATTAAATCAGCTTTTAGATCCTATGCGGGAGCGGAGAAAAAAATATATTAACAATCCAGAATTGGTGGATCAAATTTTATTGAAAGGAACAGAAAAAGCTCGAGTAGAAGCACAAAAAACCATGAAAAAAGTAAGAAAAGCAATGAAAATTGATTATTTTTAATTAATATAATATGACAATATCGGATTAATTAATAAAGGGAGGAATTTTTAAATGGCAGGTGTTAAAAAAAATATAGCTTTAGTATTTGGTGGAAAATCTGCTGAACATACTGTTTCTATACTTTCTGCTAGATCAGTTTTTAATGCTGTAGATTACAGCAGATATAGTATAATACCTTTTGCTATTTCAAAAGAAGGAAAATGGCTGTCTGAACAGGATTCTGTTAATATTTTAAATTCAGATATTATGGAAGCTGTATCAGATAATAAGGAAGAAATAATTTCATGTAAAATTATAAGTCGTCTGCAGAATGACATAGATGCTGTATTTCCTGTGCTGCATGGACCATTTGGAGAAGACGGACGAATACAGGGATTTCTGGAAATTTTAGATATTCCATTTGTGGGATGTGGTTTAACATCTTCAGCAGTTGGAATGGACAAGGAAATGATGAAAAATTTATTTTCGTATCAAAACCTTCCTCAGACAGATTATATGGTGATAAGAGATTATGAATTTGATAATTGTGATAAAGAACTGCTTTTTAAAAAAATTAGCCAAAAATTAGGACTTCCTTTTTTTATAAAACCAGCCAATTTAGGTTCCAGTATTGGAATTTCTGTAGTAAAGCATAAAAATGATTTTTTGGAAGCTTTTGCATCAGGTTTTAAATATGATAAAAAAATTATTGCAGAAAAAAAAGTTTCAGGTAGAGAAGTGGAATGTGCAGTTTTAGGTTCTGCTGATAATATAAAGGTATCTTCACCTGGAGAAATAATTTCTAATCACAGTTTTTATGATTACAATGCTAAATATGAAGATGTTTCGACTTCATTAATTATTCCTGCGGAATTAGAAGAAGGTTTGTGCCGTCAAATAAAAAATACAGCCGAACAGGCTTTTAAAGCTATTGATGGTAAGGGACTGGCAAGAGTTGACTTTTTTATTGAGGATGGAAATATATTGATAAATGAAATAAATACAATGCCTGGGTTTACAAAATATAGTATGTATCCAAAATTATTTGAACATGATGGGATTTCGTATAAAGATTTAATAAGCAGGCTGATAGAAATCTCTTTTACTTAAAACTCTAAAATTTGATCTAATTTTAATAAGAGGAGAATAAAAATGGATAATCTCCATATTATTCATGCTGATATGGATGCTTTTTTTGCAGAAGTAGAAAGAATTGATAATCCTGAAATTGAAGGGAAAGCTGTTATTATTGGTGGTGTTGGGCTTGGTGACAGAGGAGTTGTTTCTACAGCTTCTTATGAAGCCCGCAAATATGGTGTTCATTCTGCAATGCCAATTGCAGCTGCCAAAAAGCTCTGTCCTGATGGAATATATTTACCTGCCAGACATAAAAGATATTCTCAGATGTCAGCAGAAATATTTGATATTTTAACTAAATATACGCCGTTAGTTGAAAAAATATCTATTGATGAAGCCTTTCTTGATATAAAGGGCTGTGAGAGATTATATGGTAATTCTCTGCAGATTGCGGAAAAGATAAAAGATGATGTTTACAGTCAGACAGGTCTCAAAATTTCTATTGGACTTTCAGTTAATAAATTTCTGGCCAAATTGGCTTCAGATTTTGACAAACCTGATGGTTTAACTGTTGTTCCAGCTGAAGACATAAAAAACTTTCTAAGAGATCTTCACATTGAAAGGATCTGGGGTGTTGGCAGTAAATTCAAAAAAAGTCTCAGTGAAATTGGAGTTAATTATGTAAAAGATATCTGGCCTTATTCTTTAAATGAGCTGGAAAATTTATTTGGAAAATCAGGGGTAAAATTATATTACTTATCCAGAGGAATAGATGAAAGAAAAGTAGAGGTCAGAAATGAAATCAAATCAGTCAGCCATGAAGAAACATTTTTTGATAATTTAAGTGATTATTCGGAAATAATGGCATATTTATTTAAATTAAGTGAAAAAGTTTCTTTTAGACTGAGAGAAAATAATTTTTATGGGAAAACAATCTTTATAAAAATTAGATATGATAACTTCAATACCATTAGCAGACAGATTAGTTTTAAGAGATCTTTTAACAGTACTGATGAAATTTATAAATTTTCTAAAAAATTAATTGATAATAATAATTTGCTGGATAAAGAGATTAGACTTTTAGGTGTTGGAGTAAGTGGATTAG
Organism: uncultured Halanaerobium sp.; assembly: GCA_964559325.1. Classification (GTDB taxonomy): domain Bacteria; phylum Bacillota; class Halanaerobiia; order Halanaerobiales; family Halanaerobiaceae; genus QPJE01. Next base: position 10,218 of record CAZLIW010000004.1, read on the forward strand.
TGGATGAGAACAACAGGCAGTTAAATCTGTTTGAAGATAATAAAGGAGACAGTGAGAAAAAAAATTTAGATAAAGTTGTTGATAATTTGAAGCGCAAATATGGTTTTAATAGTATTTCTAAAGCAAGAAAACTTTTTATAAAAGATAAAAAATAATAATTTTACCATCAATTGCCACCTGTAAAATAAAAACAGGTGGTTTTTTTATGTTTTTTTAAAAAAATACCATTTTCATAAAGGAATAATTTATTTTATGTAGAATAAGGTAATTAAGTGGTAGATAGTGGTGCTAAAGGGTACAAAGTGGGGAAGTGATATTATGTTTATGGGTGAATATACTCACAGTATGGACAGCAAAGGAAGATTAATTATTCCTTCAAAACTGCGGGAAGATCTCACAGAAAAGTTTGTTATTACAAGAGGTCTTGATAACTGCCTGTTTTTATATCCCTTTCCTGAATGGAATACACTTGAAGAAAAATTAACATCACTACCTATGACAAGCAAAAATGCCAGAAATTTTGTCCGATTTTTCTTTTCTGGAGCCAGTGAATGTGAACTGGATAAACAGGGACGAGTTTCTCTTCCCTCAAATTTAAGAGATTATGCAGATTTTAAACATGATATTGTTATTATTGGACTTGCAAATAGAATAGAATTATGGGCAAAAGAAAAATGGGACAACTATATGGATGAAATTGAAGATTCTTATGAAGATATAGCAAATGCAATGGAAGAACTGGGAATTTAAAGGAGATAAATATGGATTATACACACAAACCGGTACTGTTAGAAAAAAGCATAGAGCTTTTAAATATAAAGGAAAATGGGATATATTTTGATGGAACACTTGGCAGAGGTGGACACAGCAGAGAAATTTTAAAGCACCTTACAGATAAAGGTAGATTAATTTCTGTTGATCGAGATTTAACAGCAGTAAGGGCTGTTAGAGAAAAATTCGTGAATGAAAATAAAATAATTATTGAACATGCTAATTTTTTAGATATAGATCTGGTATTAAAGAAAAATAATATTAAAAAGGTTGATGGAATTATACTTGATCTGGGAGTCTCTTCACCACAGCTGGATAATGCAGATAGAGGCTTTAGTTATAATAAAGATGGACCACTTGACATGAGAATGAATAAAAATCAGCAGAAAACAGCAGCAGATATATTAAACAGTTATAGTGAAGAAGAACTCAGCAGTATTATCAGCAGATATGGTGAAGAAAATTGGGCAGCAAGGATAGCTGAGTTTATTGTAAAAGCAAGACAAAAGAAAAAAATTAAAAGAACATCAGAATTGGTGGAAATCATAAAGGCTGCTGTACCGGCATCTGCAAGGAGAAGTGGAGGTCATCCTGCAAGAAGAACTTTTCAGGCGGTTAGGATTGAAACTAATAATGAACTTAAACAGCTGGAAAAAATGATCGAAAAATCTGTTTCATATTTAAATAAAAAAGGCAGAATCTGTATTATTAGTTTTCATTCTCTGGAGGATAGGATTGTTAAACATACTTTTAGGAGATTAGCAAAAGACTGTACATGTCCGCCGGATTTTCCAATCTGTGTTTGTGATAAAAAATCTGAAGTAAAAGTAATAACCAAAAAACCAGTTACTGCAGACAAAAGTGAATTAGAAGAAAATCCTAGAGCGAGAAGTGCAAAATTGAGAGCAGCAGAGAAGAAGTAAGAGAAGGAGCTGATAACATGTATAATAGTGCAGGAAATATTTATAATTCAAATAAAAGTTCCAGATCTTCAGCGGGAAGCAAATTATATGCAAGTTCTGATTTGAAGAAAAAAATATTTGCAGGTATTTATGTATTTACATTATTTCTTGTTGGAACTATTTTCATTATTTATGTTGGACAAATTTTAAAGATAAATCAGTACAATTATCAAATTTTGGAACTGGAAGATAAGCTTTCACAGCTGAAAGAAGGTAATGAAGAACTGCAGATTAAACTGGCTTCAGAAACTTCTCTTGATAAAATAGAAAAAACAGCCAGAAATAAATTACATATGGTCGAGGCTGAAAAAAGATCTGTTGTTTTTTATGATAATAGTCAGCCTAAAAAAACACAATTTGTTGCAAATATTCCAGAAGAGAGGTTTTTTATCGCCAGAATATATGATAAAATTGTAGAAAGATTAGTTACAGTACAGGCTAAATCACCTGAACAGGGGGATTAAATTTGCATCAGGAACAGAATACTATTCGAAATAGAATTTTATTTTTCTTTATTTTTCTTTTTATTATTTTTATCCTGCTGTCTTTACGACTGGTCTGGATACAGGTTATTAATAGTGCAGAATATCAGCATAAAGCTTTAAATCAGCGTGTTAAAGAATTAATTGTAAGCGCAAAAAGAGGAATAATCTATGATAAATCCGGCAGAAAATTGGCAGTTACCCTCCCGGGTAAGACTGTGGTTGCTCTGCCGGATAATATTATCAACCCCAAAAAAACAGCAGAAAAACTTTCTAAAATGCTTAATGTAGAATATAAAACAGTTTACAGAAGAATTACCGGTGATGCAAGTGCAGTTTTTTTGAAAAGAAAAATAGATAAAAATCTGCATGAAAAATTATTAGAGGAAGATATTAAAGGTATTACCTTTACCGAAGAAAGTCGGAGATACTATCCGGAATCTGAATTTGCATCACATATTGTGGGATTTGCCGGGATAGATAATAATGGATTAAATGGTATAGAATTATCCTATGATAAATATCTAAATGGAAATCCAGGGAAAATTTTAATTGAAAAAGATGCTACTGGTAAAACAATTCCAGATGGGATTATAGAAACAGTACCTTCCAGAAATGGATCAAGTATCGTTTTGACACTTGATCATGTTATTCAGTATATTGCCGAAAGAGAATTGAAAGATGCCGAAAAACAGTTTGATTTTTCCGGGGGTTCTATTATAGTTATGAATCCCAACAGTGGTGATATACTTGCAATGGCAAATACCCCCAATTTTGATCCAAACAATTTTTCTGATTACCCTCAAAAAAACTGGAGGAACAGGGCGATTACAGATGTTTTTGAACCAGGCTCAACTTTTAAAATTATTACAACCGCAAGTGCATTAGAAGAAGGGGTTATTTCTGAAAATGATAATTTAACCTGTCCAGGCTTTGTATATGTGGGGGGAGAAAAAATAAGCTGCTGGAAAACATATGGACATAGAGAGGAAACTTTTGCAGAAGTTGTTAAAAATTCTTGCAATCCTGGTTTTGTTGATCTTGGATTAAAATTAGGAAAAGAAGATTTTTATTCATATATCCGTGCTTTTGGATTTGGAAGTCAGACCGGTATAAAACTTCCCGGTGAAGCTTTTGGAATTATTCCTAACTACAGCAGGATAAATTCTGTAGAACTGGCAACTTTTTCATTTGGACATGGCCTTTCAGTGACACCTATACAGCTTATATCAGCTGTATCAGCTGTTGCCAATGGGGGAAAACTAATGCAGCCTAGACTGGTAAAAGAAATTTTAGATGAAGATGGTAATATAATTTTGGAAAATGAGTCTGCTGCTGTTAGAAGAGTAATATCAGAAGAAACCTCAAAAAAAACAAGAGATCTTTTAACACAGGTTGTAGAACAGGGTACAGGAACACAGGCTGCTATAGAAGGCTATAAAATTGCAGGAAAAACCGGAACAGCAAAGCATTACAATAAAGATATTTATGATTCATCTTTTATTGGTATGCTGCCTGCAGATAAGCCTCAACTTGTAATTCTTGTTGTACTTTATGATGTCGATGGAGAAACTTATTATGGAAGTCAAACTGCTGCACCAGTTTTTAGAAATCTGACTGAAGATATAATAAGATATTTAGACTTGAAGCCAGATGAAGACAAAAATATAAAAGAAATAAATAAAAATATAGAGAGAGTTACTTTACCGGATGTAAGAGGTATGAACTATAATTCTGCTGAAGAAATGTTGAGAAATAGGGGATTTAATGTTAAACTTATTGGTGAAAATGATATTGTTAAAGACCAGCTTCCTGAAGCGGGAAGTAATGTTAATTTTGCTTCTACAGTCTGGCTTTTTGATGGTGGTGTACCGGGAAAATATTCTCATCCGATAACTGTACCGGACTTTAGAGGTTTAAATGCTTCTGAAGCTGTTAGACAGGCAGAGGAACTGGGGATTAATGTTGTTCTCAGTGGTTCTGGTGAAGTAATTGGACAATCTGTTTATCCTGGCATAAGGGTAGAACCAGACAGGAATATTGAGTTAAAACTGAGATAATAAAACTGAATTTGTGAGTTAATAACAAATCATTTAATATTTTGGAGGTTGAGATGAATTTAGAACAATTAATTGATGACATAAAGGTTGAATTTGTAAAAGGAGATATGGATAAAGAGATATCAGATATTAAATATGATACCAGAGATATAGAAAATAATGATTTATTTGTAGCAATAAGTGGATTTAAAACAGATGGACACCTTTATATTGATGATGCTGTAAATAATGGTGCCAAAGCTGTACTGATAGAGAATGAACTGCAGTATTATCAGAGTGGAATAACATATATAAAAGTAAATAACAGCAGAAAAATGATGGCTTTGCTGGCCAGAAAATTATTTAATAATCCGACAGATAAAATTGATTTAATAGGAATAACAGGAACTAATGGTAAAACAACGACATCCTTTATAATATATAACCTGCTGAAAGATGCCGGGTATAAAGTTGGGTTAATTGGCACTATTAAAAATATTGTATCCAGTTCAGAGATATTGGAATCGGTGCATACAACTCCAGAATCTGTGGATCTTTACAGATATTTTAATGAAATGATTTCAGATGGATTTGATAAGGCTGTAATGGAAGTTTCTTCACATGCTATCGATCTGTTTAGAATAGAAGGTATGAAATTTAAAACTGCTGTTTTTACCAATTTAACTCCAGAACATCTTGACTATCATATTAATCTTGAAAATTACAGAGAAGTAAAGAGTAGATTGTTTACGATGCTGAAGCCAGATGGGTTTGCTGTGTTAAATAAAGATGACAGTACTTCGGATTATATTCTTGATAAAATAGAAGGTAAATCTTTTACTTATTCAATTAATTACAGCAGCAGTGATCTTTATACAGAAAGATATTCTTTTGATTTGGAAGGATTAAGCTTTAAAACAGCAGGACTTTTTACAGAAGAATTCAGCTTAAAATTGAGCGGTATCTTTAATATATACAATACACTTGCTGCGATTTTGAGTGTTAAACTGCTTGGAATAAATACAGATATTATAAATCAATCGTTAAAATCAATGGAATCGGTTCCTGGCAGGTTTGAAAAAATTATTGAAGGTCAAAATTTTGATGTTGTGGTGGATTTTGCACATACTCCCGATGGTATGGAAAACATTTTTCGAGCTATAAGTAAAATAGCTAAAAAAAGAATAATTGCTGTTTTTGGCTGTGGTGGTGATCGTGATAAAAGCAAGAGACCTGTTATGGGCAGTATTGCTGCTGAATATGCTGATACAGTTATAATTACAAATGACAATCCAAGAAGTGAATCAGCTGTTAAGATAATCAAAGAAATTGCTGCCGGATTTTCGAAAAAAGAAAATGTTGATTTTTACAAAATTCCGGACCGAAAAAAGGCAATCTATAAAGCAGTGGATCTGGCTGAAGAAGATGATTTTGTAATCATACTGGGGAGAGGACATGAAACCAGACAAATTTTTTCTGACAAAGTAATAGAGCTTGATGATAGAGAAGCTGTTCGAGAAGCGATTAAATATCTGAAGGGAGTTTAATATGCAGGAACTAAGTATACGACAAATAAAAGAAGCTGTTAGTGGAAAGATAACACAGGGTGATCCTGAATCACTTGTCACTGATGTATCCATTGATAGCAGAGAAGTTATGCCTGGTGATATATTTATCCCTATCATTGGTAAAAATAATGATGGTCATAATTTTATAGAAGAAGCTGTAAATAATGGAGCTGATGCTGTAATTGTAGATAGAGCAGTAAAATCTTATCCTCATTTAGCAATAATTTTAGTTAAAGATACTACTCGAGCACTGCAGGATCTGGCCCATTATTACAGAATGAGATTTTTTGATTTAAAGGTTATTGGAGTTACCGGAAGTGCAGGTAAAACTACAAGTAAAGATATGATTGCTGCAGTTATTGCAGAAAGATATGATATTTTGAAGACCGGTGGTAACTATAATAATCACATTGGTTTACCATTAACTTTATTTAAATTAAGCGGGAAAGAAGACTTTGCTGTTTTAGAGATGGGAATGAGTGGGCTGGGTGAAATAAAATTATTGTCCAATATTGCTTTTCCTAAATACGGAGTTGTAACCAATGTTGGACCAGCGCATTTAAAACAATTAGGTTCAGTGACCAAAGTTGCTGAAGCCAAAAGTGAACTTATAGAATCACTGCCTAAAGATGGAACTGCTTTTTTGAATTATGATGACAATAATACAAGAAAAATGGCTGAAAATTTCCCGGGCAGAACTGTATTTTTTGGCTTTCAGGCTGGTGCTGATTATCAGGCAGTAAAATCAGAATATATTACTGAAGAAAGCAGACATTATTTTACTGTTCTAAACTCCAATAAAAAATATGATTTTTATTTAAGGAAACCGGGCCAGCACAATATATATAATGCTCTTCCTGCTGTAGCAATTGGTTTTGAGATGGGTTTAAATAAGGAAGAAATACAAAATGGGTTAGATAGGATTAAATATTCTTCGTTGAGAATGGATATTTTTGAGCTGGAAAATAAATCAATAATTATTAATGATACATATAATGCCAATCCTCTTTCTATGCGGGCTGCACTTGATGTTTTATCTGATTTAAATGGGAGAAGGAAAATTGCAGTTCTGGGTGGAATGCTGGAGCTTGGAGAAAGAAAGAGTTCAGCACATTTTAAAATTGGGGATTATCTTTACCAGCAGGATTATGATATACTATTGACTGTTGGACAGCCTGCTAATATCATTGCTGAAGGAGCTATAAATGCCGGTATGAATGAGGATGATGTTATCTTATGTTCCGGAAATAGAGAAGCAGCAGAAAATCTTCTGCATATCATATCTGCGGATGATCTAATTCTGATTAAAGGATCCAGAGCAAATAAAATGGAAGAAATTGTTGAGATATTGAGAGGGCAGGAGGAGTAGAACTAATGATGTATATTACTGCATTTTTGCTTTCGCTTTTTTTGATGCTTTGTTTGGGGAATCCATTTATTTCATTATTAAAAAAAATTAATTTTGGACAGCAGATAAGAGAATTTGGACCAAAAAGCCATTTAAAAAAATCAGGTATACCTACTATGGGTGGAGTGTTAATAATATTAGTTTTTGCTTTTTTATCACTGTTATTTGCCGATTTGAATCTAAAAACTGCCGCTGTTTTAGTATCTTCATTAATAATGGCAGTTGCCGGGTTTATGGATGATTTTTTAAAAATAAAATTTTCTCGATCACTGGGATTAACAGCAGTACAAAAAATTGGTCTGCAGTTTGTATCTGCACTGGTAGTTGTTATTTATCTTTATTTTAGATCAGAAACATATTATGTTTTAATTCCGTTTGCCGGATCCTACAGCATACCTTTTTATCTGACTGTTGTCCTTTCTTTTTTTACTATTATAGGTACAGCTAATGCGGTTAATTTAACAGATGGTCTGGATGGTCTGGCAGCAGGTACAACTTTAGTTGTTTCATTAACTTTTGCCGCTATTTTTTTCTCTTTTTCGCATTATTCTCTGGCAATAATGATGCTTATACTGGCAGGAAGCTGTTTGGGATTTTTGTGGTTTAATGGAAATCCGGCTCAGATTTTTATGGGAGATGTGGGCTCTTTGGCTATCGGAGGGATTCTTGGTACAGCAGCTGTTATTACAGGAACAGAATTTTATTTACTAATAGCAGGAGGAATATATGTTGCAGAAACTGTTTCAGTTATGATACAGGTGCCTTATTTTAAACTAACTGGTGGGAAACGGGTTTTTAAGATGACTCCCATCCATCACCATTTTGAACTTAAAGGGATTGCAGAAAATAAAGTTGTAATTAGATTTATTATTGTAAGTGTTATTTTATCATTATTAACTGTCTATTCACTTTATTTGTAAAGGGGTTCGATTATTTTGTATTTAAAAAACAAAAAAATTTCAGTACTGGGATTCAGCAGTAGAACAGGAGTTTCTCTTGTTAAATTTTTAAACAATAAGGGTGCAGAAATTATTATTTCTGATACTAAAAGTAGAAAAGATCTTGATGATTTAATAAAAGAAATTGATGGAATTAATTGTGAATTTGATTTTGGCGGTCACAGCACAAAAATTCTAGATTCTGATCTGATAGTGCTGAGTCCGGGTGTGCCGCTGGATATTCCAATTTTAAATAAGGCTGAACTGCTGAACATAGAAATAATTAGTGAAATAGAACTTGCTTACAGATTTTGTAGTGCTAAAATTATAGCTGTCACAGGCACAAATGGTAAAACGACAACTGCAGACCTTCTTGGCCAAATGCTGCAGGGAATGGATAATAAAAAAGTAAGGACAGCGGGGAATATAGGTATTCCTCTTATTTCGGTAGTGGATGATTTAAATAAAGATGATATTATTGTTGCCGAAGTAAGTTCTTTTCAGCTGGAAGCAGTAAAAGAATTTAGACCCTGGATTTCTATATATCTTAATTACAGCCCTGATCATCTGGACAGACATATTAGTGAAGAGGACTACAAAAATGCTAAATTTAAAATTTTTTCCAACCAGACTAAAAATGATTATGCCTTAATTGATATTGATGATGTATATTTAAATTCGATAAAAAGTAATATTCCAGCTAGAACTCTGTATCTTTCTCAACATAATAAGAATGCTGATCTTTTTATTGATAATTTAAAACTGGTACTTAAAAAAGATAATAAAAAAATAGAAATTTTAGATTATCATTATATGAATTTGCCTGGCGATCATAATAAAAAAAATGCAGCTTTTGCAGCAGCAGCAGCATATCTTTGTGGACAGGATAAAACAACAATTAGAAATGTTTTAAAAAATTATTCTTTAAAAGAACACAGGATGGAATTTATACAAAATAGAAGTAATTTTACATTCGTGGATGATTCAAAAGCGACTAATCCTGCTGCAGCTATTAAAGCAGTTGAGAGTTTTAAACAGCCTGTAGTATTAATTGCAGGTGGACAGGATAGAAATGCAGATTTTAATAAATTAATTGATGTAATAGACAGAAAAGTAAAGTTCTTAATTTTGTTAGGAGAAACAGCCGATCAGATTTATGATTTAGCTGCTAAAAAAACTTCTGTTGCTGCTGTTAAAGTTTCTAATATGCAGGAAGCTGTTAAGACAGCATTTAAAAAAATGGAAGCAGGGGATTGTTTGCTCCTTTCACCTGCCTGTCCAAGCTGGGACATGTACGAAAGCTATAAAGTAAGAGGTAGTATTTTCAAAAAAGAAGTGAAAAATATGCTTAATCCTCAGTAATAGAGTATTAATTATAAGTAGGGTGTTAAATATGCGAGAAAAAAAACTACCTGATTTAATAATGATCTTTGTAGTAATGACTCTGATAGTAATTGGTTTAATTATGATACTTTCTGCCAGTTCTATAAAAGCTCAGGATTATTATGGTGATAATTTTTATTTTTTTAAAAATCAAATCAAATATTTGATTATAGGATTATTATTTATGTTTCTGGCTATAAAAATTGATTATAATATTGTCAAAAAAGCTGCTCCTTTAATTATTTTATCTGCAGTCTTTTTGCTGGTCATTGTTATGATTCCTGCTGTTGGTAAAACAGTTGGTGGTGCACGAAGGTGGCTTTCTTTAGGGCCTATAAGTGGTCAGCCTTCTGAATATGCAAAACTGGCAGTAATTATTTACCTTGCTGCATATTTTGATAATGAAGATAATGATATAAAAAAATTTACAAGCGGTCTGCTTCCGGCTTTGATTATGGTTGGTATAATATTTTCATTAATTTTATTAGAACCGGATCTGGGAACAGCTGTAATGATAGCAGCTATATCTGCTATAATAATTTTTGCAGCAGGTATAAAGATCAGACATCTTTTTGGCCTGCTATTGATTGCTGTGCCCATGTTATTTTATTTTATTTATTCAAAACCATATCGGCGCGAAAGAATGCTTGCATTTATTAATCCCTGGAAAGATCCACTGGACACCGGTTACCATATTATTCAGTCTTTACTTGCTCTTGGATCAGGTGGAATCTTCGGAGTTGGACCAGGAGGCAGTCATCAAAAATTTCTCTATCTTCCTGAACCGGGTACAGATTTTATATTTGCAGTTTTGGGGGAAGAATTTGGCCTGGTCGGTACTTTTACTGTTCTGGTGCTATTTTTTCTTTTTACCTGGAGGGGTTTAAAGGTAGCTGTTAATTCTCAGGATGTATTTTCTTCACTACTGGCAGTTGGTATAACATCATTTATTGTACTGCAGGCAGTATTAAATATAGGTGTTGCAACAGCAGTTTTACCGGTGACTGGAATTACCCTACCTCTTATAAGTTATGGTGGGTCTTCACTTGTTATTATTCTGACATCCCTGGGGCTGTTGTTAAACATATCTAGATATACAAAGAAATGAGGTTAAATATGAAAGCAGTAATTACTGGTGGAGGAACAGGAGGACATATTTATCCTGCTCTGGCAGTTGCAGATCGGCTTAAAAAATTAGGCTGGGAAGTTTTATACATAGGTTCTGATTTCAGATTGGAATCAGAGATTGTTCCTGAAGCAGGTTTTGAATTTGAATCAATTCCTGTTATGTCACTGCCCAGAAAAATATCTTTTGATATTATATATTCAGCAAAAGAAAATTTTAAAGGATTATTTAAATCTTATCAGATAATCAAAAAATATGATGCAGATATTGTAATTGGAACAGGTGGTTTTGTTGCTGGCCCTGTTGTTCTGGCAGCGTATTTTAATAATGTTTTTACTTTAATACATGAACAAAATGCATATCCAGGAATAACAAATAAAATTTTATCATTTTTTGCTGATATAATCTGTTTAAATTTTTCTGAAGCTGAGCAGTATTTTCCAAAAACCGTCAGAAAAAAGACAAAATTAACCGGCAATCCGGTCAGACAGGAAATTATAGATAGAACAAGAATGGAAGGAGCTTCAGAGCTGGGGCTAAATAAAGGGTGGAAAACCATTTTAATTGTTGGTGGAAGTCAGGGAGCTGAAAGTATCAATCAGGCTTCAAATTCACTGTACAGATATATAAGTAATAATCCTAAAAAAAAGATTCAGCTTCTTCATGTAACTGGTAAAAATAATTACCAGTCTGTACTTGATATGCTGGGAAATAATAAGATAGATTATGACGGTGATAGCAGAATAAAGATTTTTTCTTATCTATCAAATATAGAAAATGCTTTTGCAGCATCTGATCTGGTAATTTCACGTGCTGGTGCAACAGGTATTTCTGAAATTACAGTTAAGGGTTTGGCAGCACTGCTGATACCTTTTCCACATTCTGCTGAAGATCATCAGCTTTATAATGCATCTGTTCTCTGCAGTACTGGTGCAGCTTTGATAATTGAGGAAAAAGATTTAAATGAAGATATTTTACTCAGAAAAACTCTTGAGATTATTGAAGATGATAAAACATTAAAATCCATGAAACAAAAGAGTAAAACTGCGGCAAAAGAAGATTCACTGGATAAAATAATTGATATAATAATAGAAAAGTTTAATTAGGGGAGATTTTTGTGCTAAAAAAAGGTGATCATATTCATTTAATAGGAATCGGTGGAGTTTCAATGAGCGGTATTGCTCAAATATTATTTAACAGGGGATATAAAGTGAGTGGCTCTGATCTAAAAAAAAGCAAATATCTTAAAGGTTTAAATAAAAAAAATGTGAATATTATTATCGGACACAAAAAAGAAAACATTATAGGTGCTGATTATGTAGTATATTCCAGTGCTGTTCCTGAAGATAATGTTGAAATTAGAGCAGCAAAAGGACTCAATATTCCTATTTTAAAGAGGGCAGAGATGCTTGCTAAACTGATGAGAGAAAAGAAGACAATAGCAGTTGCAGGAACACATGGTAAGACAACTACAACAGCTATGCTTGCTGCCATTTTTAAAAAGGCTGATAAAGATCCAGCTGTAATGGTAGGCGGGTATCTTCCAGAAATAGGTGGGAATGTTTCTGATGGAAAAGGAGAGTTTTTTATTACAGAAGCTGACGAAAGTGATGGATCTTTTCTGTATTTTGATCCATATACATCAGTGTTTACAAATCTGGAGCTTGATCATGCTGATTTTTATAAAGATATTGATGAAATAAAATCTGTATTCAAACAGTTTTCTGATAAGGTAGATAATAAAGGTTTTATCATTTATAATAAAGACGACACAAATCTTGCCGAACTATTTAAACAAGATAAGTTTAAATTCAGCCTAAAAGATGGAGATTATACAGCAGCTAATATTAAATATTGTACAGTGAAAAGCAGTTTTGAATTTCATAGTAATAATCAATATATTGGAGATATACATTTAAAAGTTCCTGGTGAATATAATATTTATAATGCTCTTGCAGCTGCATCGTGTGCATTTCAGCTGGATATAGATTTTGATATTATTTCTACTGCATTAAAAAATTTCAAGGGGGCGGGAAGAAGATTTGAATTTAAAGGCAAATTATTAGATAATAAAGTTGATGTGGTAGATGATTATGCCCACCATCCAACTGAAATAAAGGCTCTGCTCAAAGCTGTAAAAAATATAGGTTATAAAGAAGTAATTGCTGTCTTTCAACCTCATCGCTACAGCCGAACTAAAAAGCTTTTCAATGAATTTTCATCAGCTTTTGATGATGCTGATATTTTATATCTTACAGATATATATTCTGCTGGAGAAAAAAATAATTTTAATATAAGTTCTAAGGATTTACAAAAAGCTGTTGAAAAAAATTCTGATGTTGATGTCAGATATTTTTCCTCTTTCTCTCAAGTTAAAGAAAATATTTTGACGAATCTTAAAGAAGGGCAGCTTATTTTGACTGTTGGAGCCGGAAATATTTATAAACTGGGGGAAGATCTGCTTGCTGACAGGAGGAAATAATGAATAAAAAGTTCTTAGCAGTTTTATTAATAATATTTTTTTTAATAACAGTTTCAATATCTTTTTTGTTTTCTCCTTTTTTTAAAGTAAGAGAATTCAGCATACATTCCCGTCAAAAAATTGACAAAAAAGCTCTGCAGAGGGCACTGCTGGAATTATATGATTATAATATTTTACTGATAAATAAAGATATTATAAAATCTAAACTGGAGCGCTTTTCTTTTATTTCATCAATAGAAATAAAAAAAACACTTCCATCAGAAGTACATATTATAATTGAGGAGAGATCACCAATTGCCTGGATTGATAATGAACAATCCAGAATAATTTTTTCTGCAGATGGTATAATACTGGATGAAGTTACAGATGATAGAAAGATTGATCTTCCAGAGTTAACTGGAGTAGCTTATAAATTTGATAATAATAAACTGCAGTTTCCTGATTATACAGATGTTTTATTCTCAGCACTATTAAAAATTGACCGGAATTTGCTGCATAAAATCAATAAAATACTGTATACAGATAGCGGTATTTATAAACTTTATTTAGATATCAGTACAGGTGTTAATTTAGGAAATAAAAATAATATGGAGAAAAAATTTAATATACTGTCTTCAATTTTACAAAAAGTCGAGTCTGAGAACAGAAAAGTTGACTATATAGATCTTAAAGTTGTAAAACATCCTGTAATAAAACTAAAAAGTGAATAATATAATTGAACAGCAATAAAGGAAAAAAGATATTTATATTGAAGTATTAAAATTAAGTGTGAAAATTATTATTTCGAATATAAAAAAAGAAAAAAATGAAGAGAAAGGGGGTAGACTGTTGTGAAAAGAAGAAGAAAAATTATAACAGGACTAGATATCGGAACTACAAAAATATGTGTTTTAATTGCAGAAATTGGTGGAGAAGGTAATATAGAGATAGTTGGAATTGGATTTTCCCCTTCAAATGGACTCCGCAAAGGAATAGTTGTGGATATAGACAAAACCAGTCATGCAATTAAAAGTGCAGTACAAAAGGCTGAAAGAATGGCCGGTATAAAAGTTGACTCTGCATATGTAGGTATAGCAGGTTCCCATATTCAATCCATCAACAGTCATGGAGTTGTTGCAGTTACAGGTGATGAAAAAGAAATAAAAAAGAGTGATATTGAGAGGGTGCTTGATGCAGCCAAAATTATACCTTTATCTGCAGAAGAGGAAATACTGCATGTTTTGGCACGAGAATTTATTGTTGATGGGTGCCCGGGAATAAAAGATCCTCTGGGAATGTCAGGGGTCAGACTTGAGGTGGAGACTCATATTGTTAAAGGAGCTTCTACGTCTGTTCAAAATCTTGTAAAAAGTGTTTTAAGGGCTGGATTAAGTGTTGATGATGTTGTTTTAGAACCACTTGCTTCCAGTGAATCAGTTTTATCTGATGATGAGAAAGAGCTGGGAGTTGTACTGGTTGATATTGGTGGTGGAACAACAGATTTAATTGTATTTCATGAAGGAAGTATTGCCCATACTTCAGTTTTACCTGTTGGCGGCAATCATGTTAGTAATGATATTGCTGTAGGCCTTAGAACACCTGTATCAGAGGCTGAAAAAATAAAAATACTCTACGGTTCTGCACTTGCTGAGAAAATTGATGAGGAAGACTACATAGATGTTCTTTCTGCAAGTGGTAGAGAAAGAAAAAAAATACCGAGGCATATTTTGTGTGAAGTAATAGAGCCGCGTATGAAAGAAATTTTTAGTATGGTTAAAAAGGAGTTAAAAACAGTTGGATCGGCGGATTTAACTCCTGCTGGAATGGAGATTAAAGGTGGGGCATCGATGCTGGAATA
>CAZLIW010000005.1:0-22052 GCA_964559325.1 uncultured Halanaerobium sp.
TTATTTTTGTGGGCATCTATTGCTATTCTGGGAATGATAATCTTTTTTATTTTCAAAAGAGGAATTGGTGTTATAAGCTGGGAGTTTATATCTTCAATGCCTGCAAACGGAATGACGGAAGGTGGTATACTGCCAGCAATACTTGGATCTTTTTATCTTGTATCAGGAGCGATTTTGTTTGCTACTCCATTAGGAGTTTTTGCTGCAATTTATATGACAGAATATGCAAAAAGAGGAAGAATGATCCGGATTATTCGCATAGGTGTCAATAACCTGGCTGGAGTGCCTTCAGTTGTTTTTGGTCTTTTTGGTCTGGCTGTATTTGTAAAATATTTCAATTTTGGTGTTTCTATTTTATCTGGTGCTTTAACACTGGCTATTGTTATTTTGCCAACAATCATTAGAGCTTCAGAAGAAGCTCTAATGTCAGTACCAGATGAATACCGCGAATCATCTCTGGCTTTAGGTGCTACCAAATGGCAGACGATTAAAAATGTGGTTTTACCTGCTGCCATTCCGGGTATTTTAACTGGATGTATTCTGGGAGTTGGTCGAGTAGCTGGAGAGACAGCACCAATAATCTTTACAGCAGCAACATTTTTCTCGATGAGACTGCCTAATTCTGTTCTTTCTGAAGTAATGGCACTGCCCTATCATATATATGCACTTGTAACCACAGGAACATTTCCAGAAAAACAGATACCATTAGCATATGGAACTGCAGTTGTTTTATTAGTGCTGGTATTATTGATAAATCTTGTAGCCATAATAATGAGAATAAGGTACAGTAAAAAAATTGACAATTAATCTGGAAGGGGGATTTTAAATGAGTAAAAATAAAATGGAAGTTAAAAATTTAGATTTTTATTATGATGATTTTAAAGCTTTAAAAAATATAAACATACCGTTAGAAAAAAATAAGGTTACAGCATTGATTGGTCCTTCAGGCTGTGGTAAATCTACTTTTTTAAGAACATTAAATAGAATGAACGATTTGATAGATGGAACAAAAGTTGAAGGTGATGTTCTTTTTGATGGGAAAAATATTTATTCCAGTGAATTTGATGTAGTAGAATTAAGAAAAAAAGTGGGTATGGTTTTTCAGCAGCCAAATCCTTTTCCGAAATCTATTTATGATAATGTTGCCTATGGGCCAAGAATCCACGGTATAAAAAACAATACAAAACTTGATGAAATAGTAGAAAAAAGTTTGAAAGGTGCTGCTCTTTTTGAAGAAGTAAAAGATCGACTAAATGATTCAGCTCTCGGTCTTTCCGGAGGACAGCAACAGCGCCTTTGTATAGCCAGAGCGTTAGCTGTAAAGCCTGAGGTTTTACTAATGGATGAGCCTGCATCAGCTTTAGATCCAGTTGCTACTGCCAAAATAGAGGATTTAATAGCAGAATTGAAGAATAATTATACTATAGTAATTGTTACACACAGTATGCAGCAGGCTGCTCGAGTTTCTGATTTAACTGGTTTTTTCTTAATGGGTGATTTAGTAGAATTTGACAATACTGATAAAATATTTGAGAATCCAGCTGATCAGAGGACAGAGGATTATATAACAGGTAGGTTTGGATAATTTCAAAAAAGGAGGTTAAAGATATGAATGCCAGCAGAAGAAACTTTCATGAAGAATTAAAATCTCTGCAGAATGATATGCTTAAAATGGGAAGTTTTGTTGAAGAAGCGATTAGACGAAGTGTAGAAGCTTTAAAAAATGGAGATTTAGAATTGGCAAATAAGGTTTGTAGAGATGATGACATAATAGATGATTATGAGGTTAAGCTGGAAGAAAAATGCACCAGATTGATAGCATTACAGCAGCCAGTTGCAATTGATCTCAGAAAAATAATAGTTATTTCAAAACTTGCTACAGATCTTGAGAGGATCGGTGATCATACCTGTAATATTGCAGAAATGGTCATAAAAATTGGTGATGAAAATTTGATTAAACCTTTAATAGATATTCCTAAAATGACTGATTTAGTGATCAAAAGATTAAGAAAAAGCCTTGAAGCCTTTGTAGATATGGACATCAAAAAGGCTAAACAGGTTGTAGAAGAAGATGAGAAAGTTGATATTTTTGATCAGCAGATAATTAGTGAATTGATAAATATAATGATTGATGATCCATCTAATATTGAACAGGCAACATCACTCATGTTTATAAGTAGATTTTTAGAAAGAATAGGAGATCATTCAACAAATATATCTGAAAGAACAATATATATGAAAACAGGCCAGCGGTTATAATTCGCTGGTTTTTGTTTTGCATTCTCAAAACTCTTGTGATAGAATATTTTTTTAGAATGAAGGAGAATTGAGGAGGTAGAAAAATGCTTAAAAAATTTGCAGTTTATTATAAAAATCACTGGAAATTATTTTTGCTTGATATAGCTGGTGCTTTTATAATGTCTGGACTTGATCTTGCATTTCCAGTTATTATGAGAACTTTAATTGATCAACACTTTCCAGATAAAAACATTAATATGATTATGAAAATGGTAATTATATTATTTATACTTTATCTGCTGCGTTATGTTTTCCAATATATAGTTCACTACTGGGGACATGTGGTAGGTATAAGGATGGAGGCTGATATGAGATCAGACCTTTTTTCCCACCTGCAAAAACTTTCTTTTAAATTCTATGATAACAATAAAGTTGGTTATCTGATGTCAAGAATTATAAATGATCTCAGCAATATATCAGAATTAGCCCACCATGGGCCTGAAGATCTTTTTATTTCACTGGTTTTGCTTGTGGGATCTTTCTTTATTCTGCTTAATATGCACTGGCAGCTGGCCCTGCTGACATTTATTCTTCTTCCTGTAATGTTTGTTTTCTCTCTTAAACTTGGAGAAAAAATGTATAATTCTTTTAAAAACATAAAAGAAAAAGTGGCAGAGGTTAATAGTATCATAGAAGACAGTTTAAGTGGAATTAGAGTTGTAAAATCATTTACAAATGAAGAATACGAATATGAAAAATTCTGTCAGGGGAACCACAGCCATCGTGAATCGCGAGAATATGCTATGAAAAACATGGCACAATTTCACTCCGGCATGAATTTATTTACAAACTTTATAACATTAATTACTCTTGGGGCAGGGGGATATTTTATATATCAGGGGAATTTAACTACAGGTGAAATGGTAGCTTTTTTATTTTATGTAAATATGTTTATAAATCCAATAAGACGTCTTGTTAATTTCAATGAACAGCTGCAGCGGGGTATGGCAGGCTTTTCTCGTTTTACAGAACTGCTTTCAGTTGAACCTGAGATCAGTGACCTACCTGGAGCAAAAAATTTAGAAGAGGTAAAAGGGCTTATTGAATATGATAATGTTACTTTTGGCTATGATAATCACAGCAAGGTTTTTAATAATATAAATATAACCGTTGAGCCAGGAAAGACAGTGGCTTTTGTCGGTCCTTCTGGTGCGGGCAAATCAACTCTCTGTAAATTATTACCAAGATTTTACGAAATTGATTCAGGTGAAATTTCTATTGATGGGATAAATATTAAAGATATTAGATTGACTTCTCTGCGCAGAAATATAGGTATAGTACAGCAAGATGTATTTCTGTTTAATGGAACGGTGAGAGATAATATTGCATATGGTAGTTCAGATGTCTGTGATGAAGAGATTATTGATGCTGCTAAAAAGGCAAATGCACATCAGTTTATTCTTTCCTTAAATAAGGGTTATGATGCCAATATAGGAGAAAGAGGGGTCAAGCTTTCTGGTGGACAGAAGCAGAGGATTTCTATTGCCAGGTCCTTTTTGAAAAATCCTCCTATATTAATTCTTGATGAGGCAACTTCTTCACTTGATAACAGAAGTGAAAAGATTATACAGGCTTCCCTGGAAAAACTGGCTGAAGGAAGAACCACTTTAGTAATTGCACATAGATTATCTACTGTTATAAATGCTGATGAAATAATTGTTCTTACAGATAAAGGTATTATGGAGCGGGGTAAACACAATGAACTTATAAATAAAGATGGAGTATATAAACAGCTTTATGATGACCAGTTTTCTACAAAGCTTTCAGATTGAAAGGTGGCCAGTGTTTTACAAAACTGGCAGATTGAAATTAGCTGATTTATTTGGGTTGTGCGTTCACGTCGGGAAATTGTTTTAACTGCAGAGAGGTGAATTTAATGAAAAAAAGAATTTACAGATCAAAAGATGATAGGATCATAGCTGGAATTTGTGGAGGGCTGGCTGAATATTTTAATATTGATGCAACTCTAATTAGACTTGCCTTTGTATTTATTTTTATATTTCAGGGTATTGGACTGATTGCATATCTGATTTCCTGGTTTATAATCCCGGAAAAACCGACAGAAAAAACAAAAGAAGAGTATTATTATCTTCCCGCAGAAGATAGTACCAAAAACGGTGAAGAAAGAGAAGATGGTTTTTATTCTGATGACTCTCAAAATGATGAAATAAAGAGTGGTGAGTATGAGGCTGAAGATCAAATAAATAAAAATCATCAAATTGAAGATTATAAAAGTGATGATTCTAAATTTGGCAAAAATAGTGTGTCAGATGACAGAAATAAAACACTTGGGGTAATTTTAATAATTCTTGGAAGTATATTTTTAATTAATATCTGGATTCCAGAATTTTACTGGCAGAAATACTGGCCTGTTTTTCTGATTGCTGCTGGATTATTAATTTTATTTAAAGGAGTAAAGAATAATGACAGCTGATAGTAAAAAAAGATTATTAACAGGTATAATACTTATTGCATTTGGAGCTATTTTTTTAGGTGAAAGTATGGGCAGATATAGTTTTGATTTTATCTGGTTTATGAGGAATTTTTGGCCTGTACTGCTGATTACCGCCGGTCTGCATATGATACTTTTGAATTCAAAGCTTTGGTGGATTATTCCTGTATTGTTGATTGTTGTTGCAGTTTATTTTATATATTTTCTTCATCAGCACGGCGGCAGTGTCAGCTTAAAACAGAATTTTTTCCGCTACTATCATTTCAAGTTTAGATAATATTTAAAATTTTTTATTTCAGACGTCTGCTTATTATAGGACCAGCTATTATCAGCAAGATGATTTTAAGAAGATCTCCTGGTAGAAATGGTAGAACAGTTAAATTTAAAGCTGAAATAATGTCTGTTCCTGTAGAAAAGATAAAATAACTGCAGCCAATTAAATAAATTGTGGCAGTTGCTGTAAGATATATAAAAAAGTCTTTTATTTTATTATCTGTATAAAAGCCAGCAATCCAGGCAGCAGCTACAAAGGCAACCAGGAAACCACCTGTAGGGCCAGCCAGTATACCCAGTCCACCAGTTCCACCTGCAAATACAGGTAAACCTGCCATTCCAATTAGTAAATATATAACCTGACTTAAAGAACCGTATTTTTTCCCAAGAATTCTGCCCGAAAATAGAACAAAAAATGTCTGTAAAGTTATTGGAACAGGTGAAAAAGGAAGTGGTATAATTATATATGCTCCTACTGTTGTTAATGCAGCCATAATACCTGTTTTAACTATTTTTTTTGTGTTCATAAAAAAGCCTCCAGATTATTGATTTATATTGAAGAAACCACCAAACTGAGAACCATTTTATCATTAAACAGCAGGAATTTAAAGTGAATTAATGAATAAGTATATATAAGTAATTAACTTTTTGAGATGCAGAGAAAATATAATTATATTTTTACTGCTATAATAAAAAGAAAATTGTAATGTAATATAGGATTTTATATAATGGGGGAATTTTATACATGAATGAAATTGTTTTAAATGCTAATGCAAAAATTAATCTGGCATTAAATGTTAAAGGAATATATAAAGATGGATATCACAGAGTGGAAATGATTATGCAGAGTATTGCTTTACATGACAGAGTAAAAATAAAAAAGAAAAGTTCTGATATTATCGTTAATTGTTCAGACCCCTGTATTCCACTTGGGAAAGGAAATTTAGCTTTTCAGTCAGCAGAAATATTTTTTTCAAAAAAAGGAATAACTGCAGGAGCAGAGATCTATATACAGAAAAATATACCGGTTGCAGCTGGACTTGCTGGCGGCAGTACAGATGCTGCAGCAGTGCTGAAAGGTTTATATAAACTTTATGATTTGAAAGAAGATTATACAGAAATGAGAAAGATTCTTTCCTCAATCGGTATGGATGTACCGTTCTGTCTGGAAGGTGGAACTGTTTTTGCCAGTGGAAAGGGGGATGAACTGGAATTTCTTCCTTCTATCAAAGAATATCCACTTTTACTCGTTACCCCTTCAGTACAGCTGAGCACAGCAGAGGTTTACAGGTTTTATGATAAGTTTCTTCCTGATGTAAAGATTGATATGGACAGTATATTAAGAAATTTAAAAGAAGATAATGAAATTGACTGGTCACTTGACTGGGAAAATGTACTGGAACAGCCGGCCAAAAAACTAACCCAGGAAATTAAACAGGTGGAAAAAATTATAAAAAATACTGATAATATTATGTATATGATGTCAGGCAGTGGACCTAGTATGTTTGCTTTATTTGATTCTAAAGAAAAAGCAGACAATGCTGCATCAAATTGGCCGCGTAAAGGTGATTTTGTTGTTTCAACCACGACTCTGGCCAGGTATTAAAAACTACAATTTTTTTGTTCAGAAAGGATGGAAATGATGGCAAATAATAAACCAGCTGATCGTCAGGCTGTTATATCGTCAATTTTAGTTGATAATCCCAATTCTTTATATTCTCTAAGAGAATTTGCTGATATTTTTTCTGTTGCCAAATCCACCCTCAGTGAAGATATAACAAAACTTAAATCATTATTTAAAGAAAATGATTTGGGAGAAATTAAAACAGTAGCGGGCGCAAAAGGGGGGATAAAATATCTTCCAGTATTATCAACTGAAAAAGAAAAATTTATATTAACAAAATTAGAAAAACGGTTAAGTGATCCGAAAAGAATACTGCCTGGAGGATTTATTTATTTAAGTGATCTTATATATTCTCCTTCAGCAGCATGGGATACTGCAAGGATATTTGCAACTTATTTTAAAGAAAAAAATCCAGATTATATAGTTACAATAGAAACAAAAGGTATTCCTCTTGCACTGATGGTGGCAAAAGCGTTTTCAGTACCACTTGTAACCATACGCAGAAATCACAAAGTAACAGAAGGTTCGGTTGTTTCTATTAACTATCTTTCTGGTTCTTCAAATAAAATTCAGACGATGTCTCTGGCCCGTAGAGCACTACCAGAAAACAGTAAAGTTTTAATTATTGATGATTTCATGAAGGCCGGTGGAACAGTCAGAGGGATTTTTGATCTTATAAAAGAGTTTAACTCAAAAGTAGTTGGGACAGGTGTACTTGTTGAAACAGATTCTCCCCGAGATAAACTGGTAGAAGAGTATTTATCATTATTTAAACTCTTGAAAATAAATGTTAAAGAAAATAAAATAAAAATTAAACCTAACACGGACTTGACATAGCTTTTAATTTTGTGCTATAATCTCTCTATAAAATTACTGATGTTGAGGAGTGAATCAGATGGATAATGAAAAAATAATTACTATGAAAGAGGTAAAAGAAAGAACTGGTCTTAGTTCAAGACAGATTAGATATTATGATGAGCAGGATCTAATTTTTCCGGGAAGAACAAAAGGTAATCAAAGAATTTTTTCGGAAAATGATATTCAGAGAATGCTTAAAATCAAAGAATTTATTTCAGCTGGTTATACTATTGACCGTATTCGAGAAAAACTCAATCCACCATCTTTTGAAGAATTGGTTCAAGATGATCTTGATATTGATGCAGCTGATTTAAAAAATCGTTTTAATGAAGATGAGCTGGATTCTCTCTTTCCTGTTTCAAATCGTTCAGCACTGATTAAAAAACTTTCCATCAGTAAAAAACAAAATAAGTCTTATGGGGAGGAAAAAGAAGATGTCTGAATTAACACGAGAGAAAATTTTACATATGGCAGAAAAAAATGGTGTTGAATTTATTAGACTTCAGTTTGTTGATATTTTAGGTATCATTAAAAATGTTGCTATTACGATTGAGCAGCTGCCGGAAGCTCTTGACGGAAACATTATGTTTGATGGTTCTTCAATAGAAGGTTTTACCAGAATTAATGAATCTGATATGTATTTAAAGCCTGATTATGATACTTTTACTATTTTTCCGTGGAGGACAAATGGAGGAACAACCGCCAGAATTATGTGTGATATCTACACTCCAGATGGTAAGCCTTTTATAGGTTGTCCGCGAAGTACTCTTAAAAAAGTTATTGCTGAAGCAGAAGAGATGGGTTTTGAAATGTTTTCTGGTCCTGAACCAGAATTCTTTTTGTTCGAAAAAGACGAGAATGGTAATGCCACTACCCGTACTCATGATAAAGGTGGATATTTTGATTTATCTCCTGTTGATATGGGTGGTAATGCCAGAAGAGATACTGTACTGGCATTAAAAAAGATGGGATTTGAGGTAGAAGCAGCCCACCACGAAGTTGCCCCAGGTCAGCATGAAATTGATTTTAAATATGCTCCCGCTCTGCGCACAGCAGACAATATTACTACATTTAAATTTGTAACTAAAATAATTGCCCTTCAGCATGGATTACACGCAACATTTATGCCCAAACCTATCTATGGTGAAAGTGGATCTGGAATGCATGTCCATCAATCTTTATATAAAAATGGCAAAAATGCTTTTTATGATCCTGAAGATGAACTGCAGTTAAGTGAAGATGCCTACTATTATATTGGAGGTCTTCTCAAACATGCTAAAGCCACCAGTGCAATCTTAAATCCTACCATTAACTCATACAAAAGACTGGTCCCGGGTTATGAAGCTCCTGTTTACATTTCATGGTCAACTCAAAATAGAAGTGCACTTGTTAGGATACCTTCTGCCAGACAAAACGGTACGAGGTTGGAGTTGAGGAATCCGGATCCTACTGCCAATCCTTATCTGGCGCTTGCTGTTATGCTGAAGTCAGGTCTTGATGGAATAAAAAATAAAATAGATCCAGGAACTCAGACAACAGATAATATTTATGAAATGAAAGTACAGGAAAGAAAAGAAAGAGGTATAAGCAGTCTTCCAGGCAGTATTATAGAAGCGGTTAATTATCTAAAAGAAGATGAATTAATAAGAGATACTTTAGGTGAACACATTTTTAAGCATTTTGTAGAAGCCAAAAAAATAGAATGGTCTGTTTATAAAAAACAGGTTCACAGCTGGGAAATTGATCAGTATCTGACAACTTATTAGTTTGCTATCTTATAACTTACCAGTTCTCAAACTTTTCAGCTTTTATAGAGTATTTGATTAGTTTTTTATAAGGGCATAAGGTAATGTATTTTTATCTGAATAAAATAGAAGTATAAATTATTGATATGATGAAAAAACAGGAGAGAAAATTAGGAAAAAATAGTATTTATAAAAATCTATTAGAAGATTTAAGTAAATAAAAAGACACTAATTTGACTGATGGAGTGATAATATGGATAATCAGGATAATATTCGTGAACATCTCAAAAATTTAAAATTAAAATGTATTGATACAAGGTCACTTTCTTTTCTGGCATTATTTGTTGCTTTTACATCAGTAGCGACATATCTTCACATACCTGGTCCCAGCAGCTCTTATTTTAATCTGGGTGAGGTTGCAATTTATACGATAGCACTAACATTTGGAGCAAAAGCAGGTGGTATTGCTGGTGCAGCAGGTTCTGCTTTGATGGATATTATTCTTGGTTATTCTATTTGGGCGCCATTTACTTTCCTAATTAAAGGTTTGGAGGGATGGATGGTTGGGAAAATCGGTCAGGGCTCTTCTTTAGAAAAAAAAATATTTGCCATCATACTGGGTGGAAATATAATGATTTTGGGATATGCAGTTGCCAAAGCTTTTCTGTTGAGTTGGGCTGTGGTTCTCCCGGAAATTGGCATTGATTTTGCGCAGATGTTGATTGGAGGAGTTCTTTCTCTGCCCCTGTCCAGACATCTTGATAATTACTTTAAAGAGTAAATATTTTACAATTAATTGTAAAATATACTTGACTTTACCAATATTTGGGGATATAATATAAACAACAATTACCAAATAATTACAAAAGGTGGTGAAGTCAAATGGAAATTACTGATGTTAGAGTTTTTCCTGTAGATATAAGTGACAGCCTTATAAAAGCTTATGCTTCGATAACTTTTGATGATTCGTTAGTCATAAGGGATATGAAGGTTATTGACGGGAAAAATGGGACTTTTCTTTCTATGCCATCTCGGAGGAAAAGAAATGGTGATTTTCAGGATGTGTGTTTTCCCATTTCTACCAAATTAAGAGATAGTATGGAAAATGCTGTAATGGATAAATTCTCAAATGAACTGGCAAATGCACAGTAGTATATAATTTTTTTAAACACTGCCTGAATAGGCAGTGTTTTTCTTTAAAAAAGTTTTAAAAAAGTGTGGCTCTTTCCTATATTCCTGCATAATCTTGACAAAAACATTTTTCTCTGTTATACTTCTTACGATTAAAGAACTTAAGATGGTATAATACTGCCGATATATCTTTAATAATAGATTTGAGGGATAATAATAAATGGAACCATATGTAATGGCCAGTGACCTTTATAAATTTAAATTGGCTTTAATTTTAGGTCGAGGCAAAAGATTAAAGAGAGTTATGAGGAGATATCCAACAGAAAAAAAGTTCAAAGCAGCCCCAAGATCAGATTTGGCTAAATTAATTGGAGCACAAAACAAACCTGAACTGATGGAACAGCTTTTTTCAATGGATAGTGTATATGATGAGATGGTTACTTTTCAGCCCAGTCCTTTCTGGAGCAAAAAGCCGGATGCAGAAATGGTGATGGCAGTTGATACTGAATATTATAAAAGTAAATTGGATATGATTCAATATATAATAATGGAAAAAAATTCAATAAAAAAATCTGGTATTATTTTTACAAATAAGAAATTGGCACCATCTGTTAGCCCTGAAGAAGGTGTAGATATTTTGCGAACAATTATAAATGAATATAAACCTGAGGTGATTGTAGGACATAATTTTAATTCTGATATATCCATACTTGAAACAGCTGCAGCAAGAAGAATACCGGAAATATATCATTATGATGATACAATGGATTTAATGTACTACAGTAATCTGGCTAATATTATTGGAGGAGCAGGTTTAAATCAGGCTGCTGCAAGGATGTTCTCACATAAAGCACCTGATCTTAACACAGCTTATTCTGATCTTTCTATTCTTGCTGGATATGGAATAAAAGATGCGCTTTTTACTCTTTTAATAAGACATTTTATTATGTATGGAGAATTTCAGGCAAAAGAATTTAATTTCAAAATAGATAATATTATTAAAGAAGAAAATAGAGAAATTTTGAATATAGATAAAGTAAAACTTTCTTTTGAAGATGAAAGGAGATATTGATATGTCCGATCTTTTAACAGTTATACTTGCGGCTGGTAAAGGGACAAGAATGAAATCTGATAAAATAAAGGTTCTGCATAAAGTTGCGGGTAAAGCTATGCTTAAACATGTTATATCAATTTTAGATAGTCTAAAAACAGATATTGTTTGTGTTGTAGGTCACCAAAAGGATGAAGTGCAAAATGAAATAAATAACAGTAGTGTGAAATATGCCATTCAGAATGAACAGCTGGGAACAGGACATGCTGTTAAACAGGCAGAAAACTATATTGAAAAACATTCTGGACCTGTGGTTGTTCTTTATGGAGACACTCCACTGCTGAGAGCAGAAACTGTACAGGCATTTATTGAAGAACATAAAAATAGTTCTTCTGATTTAACAATTATGACTGCAGAACTTAATGACCCAACCGGATATGGAAGAATAGTAAAGAATAGTTCGAATAGGGTTGAAGCAGTAGTAGAGGAAGATGATGCTGATTTTGAGATCAGAAAAATCAAAGAAATTAACAGTGGGGTATACTGTTTTGAAAGTGAATTTCTTGCTGACTTTTTAAAAAATATGAATAATAACAATGCACAGGGAGAATATTATTTGACCGATGCTGTAAAATTCGCTTCTCAAAAAGATAAAAAAATAATAACATATAGGCTCGGTGATTCAGAAGAAATACAGGGTATTAATACCAGATCTCACCTCGCAAGAGCAGAGAAAATTCTGAGAAAGAGAATCATAGAAAAACATATGGATAATGGAGTTACAATTATAGATCCGGATAATACATACATAGATTCTGAAGTTAAGATAGAAAAAGATGCTGTTATTTATCCCTTTACATATTTAGAAGGCCCTACGCAAATTGGGGAAAACAGTATTATTGGGCCTCATTCACGTTTGGTATCTGCCAAAATTGGGGAAAGTGTTGAACTGCTGTCACACTCTATTATAAAGGAAAGTTCTGTTGATGATAATACAAAAGTTGGCCCCTTTGCTTATTTAAGACCGGGCTGCAGAATTGGTTCTGGATGTAAGGTTGGAGATTTTGTTGAAATGAAGAAGGCTGTTGTTGGAAACTCTTCCAAAGTTCCGCATCTTTCTTATGTGGGAGATGCTGAAATTGGAGAACGCTGTAATATAGGAGCGGGTACTATATTTGCAAATTATGATGGCAAAAACAAACATAAAACCAAAGTGGAAGATGATGCTTTTATTGGCAGTAATTCTGTTTTGGTTGCTCCGCTAAAAATTGGATTAGGTGCAAAGACTGGTGCTGGTTCTGTGGTAACAAAAGATGTAAAAGCTGATACCACTGTAATTGGAGTGCCAGCTCGAGTATATAAAAAGAAACAGGATTAATCTTAGGAGGTTTCAAAATGTCAACCTACAGTGAACAACTGAAGATTTTTGCAGGCAATTCTCATCCTCAGCTTGCTCAGGATCTCTGTGACTATCTGGGTACGGAACTTGTAAATAGTGATGTTACCAGGTTTAAAGATGGTGAGATCGGAGTAAGAATACATGAAACAGTGAGAGGGGCAGATGTTTTTGTGGTTCAGCCCACCAGCCCACCTGTTAATGAAAATCTAATGGAACTTTTAGTAATAATTGATGCATTGAGAAGGGCGTCAGCCAGAAGAATTACAGCAGTAATGCCTTATTATGGTTATGCTCGTCAGGATCGAAAAGCAAGACCCAGAGATCCAATTACAGCAAAACTTGTTGCAAATCTGCTTACAACTGCTGGGGCGCGCAGAGTTTTATCAATTGATTTTCACGCATCACAAATCCAGGGTTTCTTTGATATTCCAGTGGATCATCTTTATGCAGCACCTATTATGAAAGATTATTTTAACGAACATGATTTGACAGACACTATTGCTGTTGCTCCGGATGTTGGTGCAGTAAAGAGGGTAAGATCTTTTGCTGAAGGATTAAATATCCCGATGGCTATTATTGACAAAAGACGACCCAAACCTAATGTTGCTGAAGTTATGAATGTTATTGGTGAGGTTGAAGGGAAAAATGTAATTTTGCTGGATGATATTATTGATACTGCCGGTACAATAACAGCTGCAGCAGAAGTTCTTAAAGAAAGAGGAGCAAATGAGGTGTATGCATGTGGAACACATGCTTTATTTTCTGGCCCTGCTATTTCCAGACTTAAAAATGCTCCCATTAGTAAGATCATCGTGACAAATACTATAAAACCGAAAGAAAAACATGGACTTGATAATCTGGAAGTCCTATCTGTTGCTCCACTGCTTGGGGAGGCTATAGATAGAATTTTCAAAGATTTATCAGTTAGTGTACTTTTTTAATAGTTATCTTGTTTTAATACTTGCTCAGCGCTATTATTGATGTTATAATAAAGTTTGTTCTGTTTATATATTAGAAATCTTGCCAGTCGAAAATAGAAACTGGCTTAAAATTTAATTTATGCAAGGAGAGGATAGTCATGGAGAGACATTCTATTAAAGCAGATGTAAGAAATGAAACCGGAAAAGGAGTTGCACGCAAAATAAGGAGAGAGGGATTGATTCCTGGTGTTGTTTATGGACAGGGTAAAGAACCTAAATCTATTAAACTGGATCCAGGAAAAATCGAAAAACTTCTTCAGTCCAATGCTATCTTGGATTTAACAGTAGTTGGAGATGAATCAGATGAAGCAACGGTAATTATTAAAGATTATCAGAAAGATGTTATAAAAGGACATCTTCTCCATGTTGATTTTCAATTCATTTCCATGGATGAAAAGATCACAGTTTCTGTACCACTTAATTTAGAAGGTGTGGCAAAAGGAGTTCATGATGGTGGAGTATTACAGCAGTTACTGCGTGATGTGGATATTTTAGCACTTCCTGCAGAAATACCTTCTGATATTAAACTTGATATTTCTGAACTTGAGATGGCAAGTTCATTATCAGTAGCTGATCTGGAAGTTTCTGAAGGAATAGAAATTGTTACTGATTCTGATGAAGTAATTGTAACAGTTGTTCCACCTACAGAAATAATTGAAGAAGAGGAAGAAGAGGAAGAAGAATTCCTCGAGCCAGAAGTGATTGGAGAAGAAGACGAAGAAGGAGAAGAACTGGAAGAAGAATTAGAAAAAGAGGAAGAGTAAAACGATATGGAATTAAAGCGCGGTTCCTAGTGGGCTGCGCTTTACTAAAATATTCGGAGGTTTTCAAAAAGTGAAGGTAATTGTAGGTCTGGGTAATCCCGGAGAAGAGTATTTTTATACCCGCCATAATATTGGATTTCAAATTACTGCAGAACTCGCCAGAAGAAATGGAGTAAAAAAGAGCAGTTATAAATTTGATGGCCTTTATGGTGATTTCAGATTAGATTCGGAAAAAGTAATTATTTTTCAGCCAATGAAATATATGAATAGAAGTGGACAACCAATAATGAAGCTGATGAAATATTTTGATATAAAAAATGAAGATTTACTTGTTGTCCATGATGATCTTGATCTTGATTTTGGAAAAATAAGATTCAAGAAAAATGGTGGAACCGGTGGTCATAATGGGATAAAATCGATTATACAGAGGCTGGGAACCGATAAATTTAACAGACTCAAAGTAGGGATCGATAGACCTCCGGAAAAAATACCAGTACCTGATTATGTATTAAGTAAATTCAACAGTGAGGAAAAAGAATTTTTGGATGAAATAATAGCAAGATCAGTACTTGCAGTTGAATGTATGGTCAGAAAAAATATTGATATAGCAATGAATAAATATAATAATTAGCAGGCCCGTACATTTTTATGTAGGGGCTCTTTTTCCATTTCATTAAGGAGTTTAATATTATGCATTTTAGTCAATTATTAAAAAATAATAAAGAATTTAAATATATTATCAAAAAAGCAGGGGAAAAGAAGTTGAATGTTTCGGGATTATCCGGGAGCAGGGTTTC
The DNA here is from genome assembly GCA_964559325.1 of uncultured Halanaerobium sp. Classification (GTDB taxonomy): domain Bacteria; phylum Bacillota; class Halanaerobiia; order Halanaerobiales; family Halanaerobiaceae; genus QPJE01. The sequence continues at coordinate 15,373 of CAZLIW010000005.1, forward strand.
TTATTTTTTAGGAAATTTTTTACATAATATAAAAAAAGATGTTGTTTTATTAGTGCCTGATAACTATTCAATGCAGAGAATTCATGAAGATTTGCTGAGAATGGTTGATGAGGATAAAATTCTTGTTTTTTCTGATGAGGAAATTTTGCCTCATGAGCAGCTGATGCCTGATTTAACTACTTTAAGTGAAAGAAGTAAAGTACTCACAGAACTGACATTTGGGCAATCAAAAAACTCAAAAATAATTCTTGCTTCAGCAGCTTCTATTATGAGAAAACTACCACCCAAAAAAAGATTTATAGAATGCAGTATTACAGTTGAACCTGGAAAAGAAATTAATTTAAAAAAACTCCAAAAAAGACTTTTTGAACTGGGCTATAAGCGTGAAGATATGGTGGAAGCTCCCGGCCAGTACAGTATTAGAGGCGGAATTATAGATATATTTACTTTATTAAATGAAAATGCTTTTAGGATTGAACTTTTTGGTGATGAAGTTGATTCTATTCGTATTGTTGATCCGGCTGCTCAGAGATCAATTGGTAAAGTTGATAGTCTTATTATACCTCCATTTGCAAATATAATTATTGGGGAAGAGGAGGTAAAAAGAGCAGTTCCGTTAGTCCAAAAAGATTATTCTATTGCTGTGAGTAATCTGAGGAAAAGTGGTTTCAAAGAAGAGGCCGAATATCTCTGCAAAAAAGGGAAAGAAATGCTGGAAAATTTACAGGAAAAACAGCGCTTTCCGGGATGTGAGCAATTTTTACCTTATTATTATGATTCATCATCTGATCTTTTTGATTATCTGGACGAAAATATACTTTTTGTGTTAAGACCCAAAAAATTTAAACAGAGTGCAGAAAATTTTTATAATGAAGTTTTAGATAATCACAGCAGGCTCACTGAACAGGGAGTTATACTGCCGAGCTATATAAATAATTTTATTTCTAATTTGGATATAGAAGATAAAATAACATTAGGTAAAACAGTAAATATTTTATCAGACTTTGATGAAGCAAATTCGGGCATTAATTTTAAAACTAAATCAGTGGAAAATTTTCATTCACAATTAGAACTTTTTGCTGATAAAATAAAAGAATATAGAAAGAAAAAATATAAAATTTTAATAACTTTAAATTCTGCTTCCAAAAAACGAAGGATTAGCAAATTTCTGCAAAAAAAAGATCTGGAAATTTCTAATCAAGAAAATGATTTTGATATTTTAGTACTTCCTAATAGTTTTTCTGAAGGGTTTATATTTACAGATATAAAGCTGGTTGTCTTTACCGAAAAAGAAGTTTTGGGCAACAACCAGAAAAGGAAGAGAAAGATTGGTGATTTTGAAGATGGAGTTGAAATATCTGCACTTAATGATCTTAAAAATGGTGATTATGTTGTACATGAAAATCATGGTATTGGAAAATATTTAGGTGTTGAAACACTTGAAATCCAGGGTCAGCATAAAGACTATCTTGTTTTAAAATATGCGGGAGAAGATAAACTATATGTACCAACTGAACAGATTCATCTTGTGCAGAAGTATATTGGGGCTGAGGGAGGATCCCCCAAACTTTATAAGCTGGGAAGCAGTGACTGGAAAAGAGTAAAGCAGAAGGTAAAAAACTCTGTCAAAGAAATGGCTGTTGGACTTTTAGAACTTTATGCAGAAAGGGAAACTCTAAAAGGTTATTCGTTTTCTGAAGATAAGATATGGCAGCAGGAATTTGAGGAATCATTTCCCTATGAAGAAACGCCAGATCAGAAACAGGCAATAGAAAATGTAAAAAGTGATATGGAATCAGATCGCCCTATGGATCGTCTTCTTTGTGGAGATGTAGGCTATGGAAAAACAGAAGTTGCTATTCGAGCCGCATTTAAAGCTGCACTTGACAGCAAACAGACTGCAGTGCTTGTTCCAACTACTATACTTGCTCAGCAGCATTATAATACTTTTGAAGAAAGAATTTCCGAATATCCTGTTAAAGTAGAGATGATAAGCAGATTTAAAACAGCTGCCGAACAGCGAGAAGTTCTCAAAAAGGTAAGTAGAGGTGAGGTTGATATACTTATTGGAACACACCGTATACTTTCTGGAGATGTTATATTTAATGATCTGGGACTCCTTGTTATAGATGAAGAACAGCGTTTTGGTGTAACCCATAAAGAAAAGCTTAAAAATTTAAAACGAAATGTGGATGTTTTAACACTTACTGCGACTCCTATACCAAGAACACTGCATATGGCTCTGGTAGGGGTGAGAGATATGAGCCTAATTGAAACTCCGCCAGAAAACAGATATCCTATTAGAACATTTATCAAAGAAGGCAATAGAGAACTGGTTGCAGAAGCTGTTAGAAGAGAGATGGCAAGATCAGGGCAAATATATTTTGTTCATAATAGAGTGGAAGATATAGAAAAAATAGCTGGAAAGCTGCAGAAAATTGTTCCAGATGCAAAAATAGCTGTTGCTCATGGCCAGATGAATGAAAAACGTCTTGAAAAAATAATGTATGATTTTTACCATCATCAATTTGATATTTTAGTTTGTACAACTATAATTGAGACTGGTTTGGATATTCCCAATGTAAATACAATAATTATAAATCATGCTGATAAAATGGGCTTATCACAACTTTATCAGCTGCGCGGAAGAGTGGGTAGAACAGATAGAATAGCTTATGCATATCTTTTATACGAAAAAGAGCGGATACTGCCGGAAATTGCAGAGAAAAGACTTCAGGCAGTAAAAGAATTTTCAACTCTGGGATCTGGTTTTAAAATTGCAATGAGAGATTTAGAAATAAGAGGAGCCGGTAATCTTCTGGGACCGGAACAGAGTGGACATATAGCTGCAGTAGGATTTTCGCTTTATACAAAACTGCTTGAGGGTACAATAGAAGATTTGAAAGGACAGAAAAAGGACAGTGGTACAGAAGTAGAAATAGATTTAAATATTGATGCATATATTCCTGATGATTATATAAAATATGAAGCACGCAAAATTGAAATTTATAAAAAAGTTCGCAGTATAAAATCAGAGCAGCAGGCAGTGGAAGTAATTGATGAATTAATCGATCGATTTGGAGAACCAGTTGTTGAAGTAATGCGGTTGATAAATGTAGCCAGACTTAAAATTACAGCAAAACAGATTAATGTTATCCAAATTAAACAGGAAGGTGAGACAGTAAGCTGTAAATTTAGAGATGCTGATTCTGTAAACGGAAGTCAGTTGGTAGAGTTCAGTAATTTATATAGAAGAAAAGTAAAAATCAAAGCAGCAAAAAATCCTCAGCTGATACTTAAAATTTCTCCTGACAGGGAGGTTGACAGTATTTTATTAAAAATGCTGAAAGATTTTCAGAATATAGATCTGGATTAGGAAAAGGGTGTAATTTATGACTAAAAAAGGTGGGCACAGTTTTATTAAGGGAGCTGCAATTTTAACGGGAGCAGGTCTTATGGCAAGAGTTATGGGTTTTGTTTATAGAGTTATTTTAACACGTATAATTGGTGCTGAAGGAATGGGGCTGTATCAGATGGCCTATCCAATTTATACAATCCTGCTTGTTGTATCTAGATCAGGCATACCGATTGCTCTTGCAAAATTGATTGCAGATAGAATAGCATCTGACAGAAAAAAAGAAGCATACAGGATATTTATTGTAGCAAGACGGATGAGTTTTGTTATTGGTCTGTCTGTATCGATCATTATGGCTGTTCTTGCCAGACCGCTCATTAAACTGCTTTCTCTTGATCCACGATCATATTATGCAGTTTTAGCTATTTCGCCTGCCATATTTGTCGTATCGATTATGGCTGCATATAGGGGTTTCTTTCAGGGTATGCAGGATATGGTTCCTACAGCATTATCTCAGATTATAGAGCAGTTTGTTAGAATGTTTACCATGATAACTCTAGTTATAGTTCTTGTTAAATATGGTCTTAACATTGCAGCAGCAGGGGCAAGTTTTGGTGCTGTGACTGGAGCGGCTGCTGGACTATTAGTACTTATTTTTATATATTATAAACGAAGAAGCAAAATATTTTCATTTTTAGATTCCGGTATGGATAAAATATCAGTAAATTCAATGGGTATTGTAAAAGAAATTTCCCGATTGGGTATTCCTATTACTCTGGGAGCACTTGTTTTACCGCTTATGAATCTGGTAGATTTAATTTTTGTTCCAAATAGACTTCAGACTGCCGGGTTTGCTGTTGAAGAAGCAACAGCATTATATGGTATGCTGGCAGCTGTTGCTATGCCGCTGGTTAATTTTCCAACAATTATTACTGTTTCAATGTCGGCCAGCCTGGTTCCTGCGATTGCAGAGGCATATTCTCTTCAGAAAAATCTGCTGATTAGAAAGCGAACCCAGACTGCTTTAAGGCTGGCTATTTTGATTTCTCTTCCTGCTTCAGCAGGGCTGTTTTTAATGGCAGAGCCTATTACAGATATTGTTTTTTCTGAAATTGGTGCAGCAGTTCCACTGCGTTTTGTTGCATGGGGAGTATTTTTTATAGCACTACAGCAGACAACTTCAGGAATTTTAAATGGAATTGGTCGTACATCAGTACCGGCAAAAAACCTGCTTATAGGTGCATGTGTTAATGGCATTATTAATTATACTTTAACAGCAATACCTGAATTTGGAATCCGTGGTGCGGCACTGGGGACCACTACTGGATTTGCAGTTGCAGCAGCCCTGAATTTAATCTCTGTAAAAAAAGAAACCGGTTTTAGAATTAATTTTTCCGAACTAATTTTAAAACCACTTTCTGCAGTTGTAATTATGTCAGCATCTGTTAAATTATTTTATCCATTTTTAAAAATGATTCTTTTAAACCAGAGTATATATCTTTCATATCAGATTTCTACGTTTATAACAATTGGTGCAGCAGCGGTTATTTATTTTATCACTCTTTTATTATTGCAGGAAATAAAGTATAATGATATTGCAATGGTACCTGTAATAGGAAAAAAGACAGCTGAAAGACTAAAGCAAATTGGACTGGTAGGTGAAAAAAATGAATAAAAATATTGAAAATAAAATTTTATATGAAGTCAGAAAACTTGTAGAAGTTATGGAAATTTTGCGCGGGCCTGATGGATGTCCCTGGGATAGGAAGCAGGACTATTATTCTCTTAAAGAAAATATAATTGAAGAAGCATATGAGGTTGTCGAAGCTCTGGAGGAAAAGGATATTGAAGCATTAAAAGAAGAACTTGGAGATCTACTGCTTCAGGTCATATTTCAGGCACAGATTGCTCATGAAATTGGTGATTTTGATTTGGGTGATATAAGCAGGATTTTACGTGAAAAACTAATAAGAAGACATCCCCATGTTTTTGCAGACACTAATGTAGAAAATGTAGAAGAAGTTCTTATTAAATGGGAAGAAATAAAAAAGACGGAAAAAGAATCAAACAACAATTCGTTGATGGAAGATTTAAATCAGGGGCAGACAGCTCTTAATCAGTCATTTGAAATTCAGGAAATTGCTTCAGAAGTTGGCTTTGATTGGGATGATATTAATTTAGTTATTGAAAAAATAGAAGAAGAATTAGAAGAAACTAAAGAAGCGGTAGATGAAAATGACAAAAATAAATTAGAAGAAGAAATTGGAGATCTGCTGTTTTCTGTTGTTAATCTGGCCCGGTTTAAAAATATTAACCCGGAAATATCTCTTTTTAAAACCATTTTAAAGTTCAAAAGCAGATTCAAGTATATTGAAGAACAGATAAATTTAAATAAGGGAAATATAAATGATTATACATTAGATGAACTTGATAAACTCTGGAATAAGGCTAAAAAAAGTTTTGAGGAGGATAAAAATTGAAATTACATAAAAAATCAACTATATTTATAATTTTATTAGCGGTATTAGTTACTGTAATTCCAGCAGCAGAGGCTTTTGATGTGAGTCTGGAGTCTGCTATTCTAATAGAAGCAGAAACAGGCCAGCATCTTTTTGAGAAAAATATTAATGAAAAATTACCTCCTGCAAGTATAACAAAAATAATGACTTTATTAATTGCAATGGAAAAAATTGATGAAGGTACAATATCGCTTGACGATGAAGTTACAATAAGTAGATTTGCTGAATCTATGGGTGGATCTCAGATATTTCTCGCTGCTAACACAAGAGTTAAAATGTCTGATCTTCTAAAAGCAGTTACCATAGCATCTGCTAATGATGCAAGTGTAGCAGTTGGAGAAGCAATTGCAGGAACTTACAGCAGTTTTATTTCAATGATGAATGAAAAAGCTGAAGTGCTTGGAATGGATAGTACCAACTTTGTAAATTCAACAGGACTCCCTGATCCATCTGGAGATCACTATTCAACAGCAGAAGATATTTCAATTATGGCCAGAGAACTTGTGAAATATGATCAAGTTTTAGAATGGGCTTCCATATGGGTTGATCATCTTCAATTGCCAAATAGAGAAGCAATGCTGGTTAATACCAATAAACTGATTAAATCATATCCCAGTATGGATGGATTAAAAACAGGTCATACTGATGAGGCGGGATACTGTCTAGTTGCAACAGCCAAAAAAGGTGACAGCAGATTAATTTCTGTTGTTTTAAAAGGTGAAACTCAATTAGAAAGAGAAGAAGCTACAATAAGACTGCTTGATTATGGATTTAATTCTTTTGCTAAAAGAGAAATCGCTGCAGCT
>CAZLIW010000006.1:0-20705 GCA_964559325.1 uncultured Halanaerobium sp.
ACTTTTACTTAAATAGTCACTAAGTAAAGCTTTATCTTCTTTTAGAATATCATTTATTAGAATATGACCAATAAATTGATCATCTTCAGCAAGATAAATAACTGTACCTTCCTCCATTACTCGTTTAAAATCTACAGAAAATTGATCCATAAGTTTTTCATTTCCTGCCAGAACAGTTTTATTATCAAATTCAGCTTTAATACCAGCACCAGAAATTTCTTCAAAATCAGCATCATTAAGCAGGTTCTCTTTTCCGAAATATGCATCCATAATTGATTTTGCTATTGGATGGTTGGAAAACTGCTCTGCCTCTGCTGCCGTTTTGAGAATATATTCTTTATTATATCCTTCAGCAGAAACAATATCAACAACACTAAAACTCCCTTCAGTAAGAGTGCCTGTTTTATCAAATACAACTTTATCAACATTATTTAATGCTTCAAGATAATTGCCTCCCTTAACAAGTATTCCATTTTTTGAAGCCAGTCCAATACCACCAAAAAAACCAAGTGGAATAGATACTACCAGAGCACATGGACAGGAAACTACCAGAAAAATAAGTGATCTATAAAACCAGTCAGAGAAGCTGGCCCCCATAAATAATGGTGGGATTACCGCCACCAGCAGTGCAGAGAAAACAACAAAAGGAGTATAATAACGGGAAAATTTAGTTATAAATTTTTCTGTAGAAGCTTTTTTAGAACTGGCATTTTCAACCAGATCAAGAATTTTCTTAACAGTGGAATCACTGTATTCTTTGGTTACTTTAACTTTCAAAAGTCCTTTCAAATTTACCATACCACTTAAAATCTCATCACCTGTTTCAACTCGACGTGGATATGACTCACCTGTCAGAGCAGAAGTGTCCAGGCTGGAAGAACCGGAAATTATTTCTCCATCCAGTGGAACCTTTTCTCCCGGTTTTACAATGATCTGATCACCAGGTTTTATTTCTTCCGGATCTACATGTACAAGATTATCATCAACAAGTATATTTGCATATTCTGCTTTAATATTCATGAGATTTTTAATAGAACGGCGCGACTGATTTACTGCTCTGTCCTGAAAAAGTTCTCCGATCATATAAAAAAGCATAACAGCAACAGCTTCAGGATATTCTCTAATAGAAAAAGCTCCTACAGTTGCTATCAGCATTAAGAAATTTTCATCAAAAATCTGTCCTCTGCCGATATTTTTTAGTGCTGCTTTAATTACAGGCCATCCGATAAGAAAATATGATGTTACAAAAAAGAATAGAGAAATTGAACCTGATCGGGAAAAATTATTCAAATCAGTATATACTGTCAGCAGAGCAGCAGCAAACAATATCGTTCCGGCAGATAACTTCCAGTTTTGTCTTAAAAATGCTGCTGTTGAATTGATACTGTCCTCTTCAAAACTGTTTTTTTGCTTTTCTTCTTTTTTACTTCTTTTTTTGACTTTTACTCCCGGCTCAATACGGTCTGAAATAGATTGGATCTCTTTTTCTACTTCTTTTAAAAAATCTTCATCACCTTCAATATCTATTGTAGAAGTTGCAAAATTTAATTTAACATTATCAAGACCGTCAATTTTTGTTACCTCATCTTCTATTTTTAAAGCACAGTTTGAACAATTTAATCCTTCCAGTTCAAACTTCTCTTTGATTTTTCTGTTTTCTGTATTATTTTCATTTTTATTGTCGAGCTGAAGATTGGTGTTCATTTTATTACCTCCATAAATTTTATTAACTATATTTGAACAATTATTCATATGTTTGCTATATTTATTATATTTAAAATAATCTTCACTGTCAAGGCTGTTAAAAAATTATATGCTGTAAAAAAAGATTAGAAATTAAAAACCCTCTACCTTTTACAGCAGAAGGCATATTGTATGCACAAATATTCGATTTTAAAACATTATACTGCCAAATATGCAGTGTTAATTTAAATAGTTTAGAGGATTGGCAGGACGACCATTAACCTGAACTTCAAAATGAAGATGTGGGCCAGTGGAATTTCCGGTATTTCCAGACTTAGAAATAATTTCTCCTCTCCCTACCATTTCTCCAACTCTGACAAGCAGTTTAGAATTGTGTGCATAAAGAGTGCGCAATCCTTTTTGATGTTCAATTATAACACAGTATCCGTACCCTGTGGCCCAGCCGCTGTATACTACTCTACCTGAAGAAACTGATTTTATCGAAGTTCCCATCGGAGCTGCAAAATCTATGCCTTCATGCATTCTGCCCCAGCGCATACCATAATATGAGGTAATCCTTGTATTAATTGGTTTAATAAACTTTTTCTCAAGCCGATCTCTATAGCTGAATTCCGGAACAGCTCCCCGCAAAATTAAAAGTTTATCAATTTCTACTCTATTTGGATTTTCTATGTTGTTATCTTCAATTATCTTTTTCAAATTTATATCAAATTTAGATGCAACTGCAGACATACTTTCTCCAGGTGAAACTCTATAGAGTATTCCTTTAACCGGTAATATTTTCAATTCCTGACCGGGCTTAATACTGTTCATATTTGCAATATCATTTGCACCAATTAATGTGTCAATATTTATATTATATTTATGTGCAATATCCCAGAGAGTTTCTCCTCTTTTTACAATATGTACCTGCATCTGATCAATTAAATTTGTTTTGGGGCGTATTTTAAATACTTCCTCTTTTTCTCCGATATTTGGTCTTTCAGATTTTAAGTCAATATTTTTTTCTCTATCCAGTTCTTTTATATTATCATCTGTATTTTTATCATTTTCAGGCCGATTATTTAATGGTTTATTTCCATCATTTATATTATTATATTCAGCAGTCTGTTTATCGTTATCCTTACTCTGCTCAGAATATTTGCTGTTTTTTCTAATTTCAGGTCTTTCTGAATCTGTAGAATTATCGCCACTATTTCTATTTTGTACAGGGAGTCTTCCTCCATAATAGTTATTAAAAGACATGGAATTAGTATAAGCTGATAAACCCATAGTTAAAAAGATTATTAAAAAAACAATCAGGCGCTGACCTTTTTTCAATGTAATTTCCTCCAGATTAATTTATTTGTTATAATAAATATCCTATCCAATTTATTATTTAAAGTGTGATCATATTTTATAATAATAACTGCATCTACTTTCTGAATTGTAGACTAATTAAGAAACTTTTTAATCTCTACAGCAGCTGTAAAACACAGCAGCAGAAATTTATCTTTTAAAATAATTTTAAAGCAAAAAAATTATTCTGTTATAATTATAACAAATAATAAGGCAGCTGAAAACCTATTTATTGAGATTATCAGGTTTTTTATGCGAAAATACTGTTATTATCCCCAAAAATCTTTTGCTTAATCTGCTTTTTCTAAAATAACTAAAGAAAACTCCTTCTAAATATTTATTTTAATGGAAAGAATCAACAAAAATATTTTCTTTTAAATCAGAATTTACTTTTACTTATTTAAAGAAAAATCCACAATATTCTTCGCATGTAAATATGTTGTATCAAAAACATCAATTGGACTGTCATCATTTTTTATCAGCAGCGGTATTTCAGTACAGCCTAAAACCACACCTTCTGCTCCTTTTTTCTGCAGAGATTTTATTATTTCAACAAATTTTCTGCGCGAACTATCCTTAATTATACCAGAAATAAGCTCACTATATATTGTACTGTGAATAACCTTCCTCTGTTTTTTATCTGGAATAATAACTTCAATCCCATATTCACCTATTCTGTCTTTATAAAAATCTTCTTCCATAGTAAATTTCGTTCCCAAAAGAGCAGCTTTTTTGATATTCTTTTTCTTCATCTCTACTGCAGCAGAATCAGCTATATGTATTAGCGGCAGCTCAGTATTTTCTTCTATTTCCTCTGCCATTTTATGCATAGTATTTGTACATATTGCTATTAACTCTGCACCGGAATTTTTTAATAGCTCAGCTTTATCTATCATTGTTTCAGTCAGCTCATCCCATCTGTTTTCATGCTGAAGTTTCTCCACTTCTGCAAAATCGAAAGAATACATTATCAAATCTGCAGAGTGTGAAGGGCCACGTTCTTTTTTTATTTCTTCATTTATTATTCTGTAATATTCTAAAGATGATTCCCAGCTCATCCCACCTATTAGTCCTATTCTCTTCATAAAAAAAGCCTCCTTTTAAGATTTTATCCTATCTATAAGTTTTTTCGTCCTCTGAAGAACTTTACTGTTTTTAAGTTTTATAATATTTTTCTGTAGAAGTTCAATCCGGCAGTTTCCCTGCTGTAGAAAATAATCTTCAATCAGCTGAACTTTTTCTTCTTTGTTGGGCATCAACTGATAAAGTATATACCAGTCTTCAACAGCAGTTAAAGGAATTTTTACCCCTTCTAAATTCCACAGTTTTGTAATAGAATTTTTATCAAAATCATATTTAAAATAACTGCTGTTTTGTTTAATAGAAAATCCGGCAATTAAATCAACTTCAACTCCTCTGATACTGTAATTAGCAAAAAAATCTGATTTATATATTTCCAGATCTCTACTAACATTTTTTTTGCCACAGGATCTCAAAATTTTATCAGCTGTACTGCTGTCTTTAGTGCTAACGATAATATCAATATCATTAGGAAAATCAACCAGATTGTAATAGTTAAGCATTACAGAAGCACCAACTCCCCAGCTGATATTTTCCACATTTAACCTGAAAGCCAATTCTGATAGAACTTTTTTTAGCATATACTCACTTCTTTCAAATTATTATTTTAAATTTACTCTACAGATTTAGAAATATTATATATCTTATTATATAATTAAATAACTGCTCCCTAATTCCTTTAAATTAAAAAAAGTAGTCTCCCTCAATTTTTTTAAATCTACAGGAAGTGGAAACTCCAATTAAAAAATTATTGACATGTTAAAAAAATTACAATATAATAATACTTAATAATTTAAATTGTTAAAAAGTTATGAAAGGGACAAGTAAGCTGAATTCTGCTTTAAAAAGAAGCAGAAATATTTAATCTTATCATTTCTCTCGGCTGAATTACACCCTTGAACTGCAGGCTGAAAAAAAGTAGGCTGTGCCGTAATCCGTCGTTATCCGGTGAGGAAGTTATTAGCTTCCAATAGAGTGAATCTACTATTTAGATTAATTCAGGTGGTACCGCGATACTGTCGTCCTGTTTACAGGGCGATTTTTTATTTTTATAACTATTTTTTACAAAGGGGGAATAGAGTTTATGGATGATGATGATTATTATAGAAAATATTTTTTTAATACAATCAAATTTGACGTAACGAAAAACACATTTGGAGGTTTTAAATATGAAAAAAGAAAAAAATATATCACTTTCAGTTTCTCTATTGCCCGTTTTTGTTCTTCTGTTAACAGGTGCTTTATCTGTTTTTAAATGGAAAATTGGCATGCTTTTTCCTCTCATCAGCAGTGTGATTACAACTTCTATTATTGCTTTTTTGACAGGTAAAAAATGGTCTGATTTAGAAAAAGGTCTAACTAAAGGAATATCTGTTGTTTTACAGCCAGTAATGATCTTAATTATCGTAGGGTCAATCATTGGAACCTGGATTGCAAGTGGTACTATCCCAACAATAATATTTTATGGGCTTAAATTTATCAGTCCAGCTATTTTTATTCCACTTACTGCAGTTTTAACAGCGGTTGTTTCTACCAGTATAGGCACTTCTTTTACATCAATTGCTACTGTTGGAATTGCCCTTATGGCTGTAGGAAATGGTATGGGATTTCCAGCTCCTTTAACTGCTTCAGCTGTTATTTCAGGTGCTTTTTTTGGAGATAAAATATCTCCATTATCGGATACAACAAACATTGCACCTGCAATTGCTGGTTGTGATCTTTTTGAGCATGTGGCCCATATGCTCTGGGATACAGTACCAGCTTTTTTAATTTCACTTATCATATATTATTTTATAAATTTGAAATATGCTGCAGCTACACTGACAGAAACAGCTACTGTTAATTCATTAATTATCGGACTTGAAGAAGCATTTTATATTACTCCAGTACTACTCATTCTTCCCCTGTTCACTATTTTTCTGGCAGCCAGAAAAAAACCTGCTGTTCCAACACTTATGTCTGTCTCATTAATTGGTGCCTTTGCCGCTTTGGTTTTTCAAAACAGCAGCCTCAATCAGGCACTATCGGCATTTACTTTTGGCTACAGCAGCGAAACAGGAATATCCATGCTGGATACAATGCTCAGCAAAGGTGGTATTACTTCAATGGGAGGAACAATCATTCTCATGGTTACTGCAGCATCTCTAGGTGGACTGATGAAAGAAACTGGTGTTTTGGATACTATTTTAAATAAAGTTATGACGATGATAAAAAAGGACAGCCATTTAAATCTTGCTGCACTTTTCTCATCATTCTTTGTCGGTTTTACAACTGGAGCACAAATGCTGGCAATTATTATACCGGGCAATCTTTTTGCTGCCTCATTTTCTGAACATAATCTGCACAGCAAAAATCTAAGCCGGGCAGTGGAATCAGGTGGGACTCTGGGAATTACTCTTGTTCCATGGAGCGTGCCGGCTATTTTTGCATCAAGCATGCTGGGAGTTAGGCCGATAGAATTTATTCCTTTTCTCTTTTTCCCAATGCTGGTCCTGCTTTTTAATATATTTTACAGTATTACAGGTATATCAATTACAAAAATAGATAAAAACAAATCTGCAGAAAGAAAAAAATTGAAAACTGCTTTATCTGAAAAACTATAGAGGTGAAAAAAATGTCAGCTAAAAATTATGTTCTCCAGATCCTGGGTACTGCTCAGGATGCTGGATATCCACAATTAAACTGCAGCTGTAAAAACTGCGCAGAAGCCAGAAAAAATACTGATTTAAAAAGAAACCAGAGCTCACTGGCTTTAATAGACAAAAAAAATAAAAAAAGTTATGTCTTTGATATAACACCTTCTTTTCCAGAACAGCTGTCAGTTTTGAATGAAACTGCTAAAAAAAATAATATTCCTACAGATCACTTAGATGGGTTATTTATAACACACGCACATCTCGGCCATTATACTGGCATGCTTTTTTTGGGCAAAGAAGCCATGAATGTAAAAAATATGCCGGTCTATATAAGCAAAAAAATGTACGATTTTTTGAACCATAATCAGCCCTGGTCTGATCTGATCAATAATTATCTAGACCCTGTTATTCTGAAAGCAGAAAAATATATAAAAATTAATGATTCTTTTTCTGTGCGCACAATTAAAATTCCGCACAGAAATGAATATGCAGATACTGCTGCTTTTCAGGTTAAAACAAAAAATACAGTTTTTATTTATCTGCCGGATATTGACAGCTGGAATGGATTTTTTTATAAAATACTACCTTATTTTGAAGAAAGTGATTATATATTTATAGATGGTACTTTTTTCAGTCGAAAAGAGCTGGGAGAAATTAGAGGCAGAAAAATAGAAGAAGTCCCACACCCTCCTATCGTGAAAAGCATGGAACTATTTGCAGAATATAATCTTCAGAAAAAAACTTTTTTTACACATTTTAATCATACAAATCCAATACTTGATAAAGAAAGTGAAGAATTTAAAACTGTTATCAAACAAGGTTTTAGAATACTTAATGATCAGGATATTTTTAAAATTTGATATTCAATCTTATTCGCCATTCAACTTAAATCAAGATTGTGTATATAAAATAATAAATTTAACATTTAAATTTTGTCTGCTTTTCATTGAAAGATCTTTAGTCAAGCTTAACAGCCGTTTACTCAACTTTACCAACTGACGCAAGATAAATGACAAATTCTTCTTCCCCATCGATATCTAATAAATCATCTACCGGCTGCTGATAATAAGCCCCAATAGCACATGTGCCGGCCCCAACTGACTCAGAAGCAAGATATAAATTCTGACACAAATGGCCGGCATCAAGTGCAATCATTTTATGAGCCAGTACATCATATCTCCATTCCGACCTGTATGGAACAGCTGTCCAAATAAATATTACCGCACTATCTGCAATAAACTTCTGCTTTCGACAGGCACCCGCTATTTTTAAATTTAAATTATTCTCATTATAGATAAAAATCAGCTTATGTTCTACCGGAAGATAACGGTATATTCCTTTTTTTAAATTTTTAACTTTATTGATATAAAGATATGTTTCAAAAGGGTGTCTGGCTCCTGCTGATGGAACAGTTCTTTTATTCTTGTTTTCTTTAACTGCCTGTGTTGACCACAGTAAAAAAGAAAGTTCTTCCAAACTCAACTTTTCATCAGTATATTTTCTGCGGCTTTTTCTCTGCTTCATAATTTTTTTCAGTGAACTATCTCCAACATCTAATTCATCATAAGGAATAAGGTCAATCAAATCCTCATCTTCTGGATAATCTTTGGTTACCAGTGGTGCTGAAACACCATTTTTTTGATCACGATCTAAATTATCCCACTCAATCCATTTGTCAGCTTTTAAAAAATCCCTCTGCCTTTTAATTTGTTTTTTCATCTTTATCTCCTTTCTAATTTCCTTTATAATATAAATTCTTCCTACTAATCTACACAAAATCAATAATTTTTTATGAATTTTTATTCATTTTTCAAAGGATTTATTGAATTTTAATAGAAATATATAAATTGCTTACTAAAATATTTTTAAATAACCAAAAAAACAAAAATGAAAGGACAAAAATATGATCTACATTCTGACAGCTGTACTAATTATTATTCTGGCAATATTTGATTACCAAAAAACACTAAAAGGAATCAAAATAGGTGTAAAAAAGCTGCTCAAAAACACACCGGTTTTTCTAAATATGATAATTCTTGTTGCAGTATCACTACACTATATTTCCGATGATCTAATATTAAAGTATCTCGGCAGAGGCAGTGGAGTTTTAGGAATGGCCATATCCTCAATTCTGGGTTCTTTAACCTTAATGCCTGGTTTTGTTGCCTTTCCTCTGGCCGGTGTGCTTATTTCCAAAGGTGTGAACCATACTGTTATAGCAGCTTTTACTACAACACTGATGATGGTAGGTTTAGTAACCTATCCAATAGAGAAAGAATATTTTGGTGTTAGAATTACTGTAATCCGAAATTTAATTGGATTTTTAATTGCAATTATTGTTTCACTGATAATTGGAATATTTTATAAGGAGCTGATTTTTTAAATGAAATTCAACTTTAAAAAATATATATTTACAATTATATTTTTCAGTATAATTGTTTTGAGTTATATCTTTGATTTTTCTACTGGAAAATCTATTTTTACTAATTTTTCCAGTTTTTTTATAACCATGATAAAATTTGTCCCTGCAGTGTTTATTTTAATAGGTCTTTTTGATGTGTGGGTAAAAAGAGAAACTATTGAAAAACATCTGGGAGAAAAATCCAGTTTACTGGCATATTTCTGGTCACTGGTGCTTGCGGGAACAACTGTTGGTGGTTTATATGTGGCTTTCCCAATAGCAGCAGCACTTTACAGAAAAGGAGCCAGAGTCAGAATTATCTTTACCTATCTGGGGGCTGCAGCTGTCTGCAGAATACCTATGACATTATTTGAAGCAAGTTACGTAGGCCTCAAATTTACTGCTGTCCGCTGGTTTACCTCTATTCCTTTAATAATTTTAAGCAGTATCTTTATGGAAAAATACTTAGAAAAAAACAATATTAAATTAATTGATAACTCAGATACTGCTAGCGATTAAAGTTCAATCAAAATTGTCATTAAGCTCTGAACAGAAAATTTCTGCTCAGAGCCTTTTTTCTTATCTTTCTATTATATCAACATTACCAACATTATAACCGACCACTATTATATCTGCCATATCAGGAAAAATTCCATTTTCTACAACTCCTGGTATTTTATTTAAATCTGCTGCCAGCTGAACCGGTTTATCTATTACAGAAAAATCACAGTCTATAATATAATTTTCATTATCTGTTATATAGGGTGAACCATCTTCTGCTTTCCGCAATTTTGAACTACAGCCCAGTGTTTCTATCTTCCTTTTAGTAAATTCCCAGCTGAATTTACATACTTCAACAGCCAGGGGAAAACTCCCCAGTTTATCTACAAGTTTTGATTCATCTGCAACAATAATCAGTCGATCAGAAGCAGCAGCAACAATTTTTTCCCGCAGTAAAGCACCACCACCACCTTTAATTAAATTTAGATCTGCATCAACTTCATCTGCTCCATCTATTGTTAGATCCAGTTTTTCGACCTCTGCCAGTTCTATTAATTTTATTCCACCTTTTTCAGCCAGCTCTGCAGTTTCTTTAGAAGTAGGTACTGCTTTGATTTTCAGGCCCGCTTTAACCATTGAAGACAATTTTTGAATGGCCCAGTAAGCCGTTGAACCTGTACCCAGACCTATCACCATTCCATTTTTTACATATTCAGCAGCTTTTTCGCCTGCCAGTCTTTTTGCTTTCATAATTTTTTAAACCTCCAGCTTAATTATTTTTTATTAATGTAATTATAATAATTATATCTTTAATGTACTTATACCTTTATCTAAATTTGTACTTCACTAATTAATTCTGTATCAGTTAAACATTTCCTGTTTAAATTATGGTGAATTTTCTTGTCAAAGCAGTTTATTAATGCTATAATATTAGAAAATATAAGATTGTGCCTTTAAGTTGGACCTGTGAGTCCAGTAAGGCGGAGAAAATCCAGCATAATAAAAAATTTTAACTTTTTCTTCGAAAAGAATTTCACTGCTGGTATTTGGAAATTATTATTTCTGGATATTCGGTTTTCTCAACTTAAAGGCCCCAAAACTATTAGGGGGTTTTTTTATGGAAAACAATATTGTAAAAGATCATGATTTTGCACTTGACTCAGTACCCAAAAGCGAGCGGCGGGGATTTTGGTCAATGCTTGCTGTTATGCTTGGATTCACTTTTTTCTCTGCCAGTATGTGGGCTGGTGGAACTCTGGGTACAGGGCTTAAACTCTGGCCTGATTTTATACTGGCAGTACTTGCCGGAAATCTAATTCTCGGCATTTATACTGCAGTCCTGGGATCTATTGCCACTGATACAGGTCTCTCTACACACCTTCTTGCCAGATATGCATTTGGAGAAAAAGGTTCTTTCATCGCATCTTTTCTTCTCTCATTTACACAGATAGGATGGTTTGGAGTGGGAATTGCTATGTTTGCACTTCCAATCCACCATGCTGCTGATATCAATCTTATCTTTCTTCTTATTTCAGCTGGCTTTTTAATGACATTGACAGCTTATTTTGGCTTTAAAGCACTTACAATACTCAGTATGATTGCTGTACCGGCCATAACAATTTTGGGCAGTACATCTGTATTAAAAGCTGTCAGCTCTGTAGGAGGAATAAATGGTCTGCTGGCTATTGAACCAACAGCCAGTATTGGATTTGGAGCAGCACTTACCATTACAGTTGGAACATTTATAAGTGGAGGTACTCTTACACCCGATTTTGTAAGATTTGCTAAAGATAAAAAAACAGGAATAACTACTACCATTGCTGCCTTTTTACTTGGCAACACTTTAATGCTTATCTTTGGAGCAGTAGGTGCTGCAGTAACCGCTAAAGCAGATATTTCTGAAGTTATGCTGGCACAGGGCCTTGTGCTGCCGGCTATTTTTCTGCTGGGCTTAAATATCTGGACAACAAATGATAATGCTCTTTATGCTTCCGGTTTAGGATTATCGAATATTACAGGACTTCCCAAAAATAAAATTGTTATTTTAAATGGTTTTATTGGGACTTTAACTTCTATCTGGCTTTACAATAATTTTGTCGGATGGCTTACATTTCTTGGCTCAACTCTTCCTCCAATTGGAGCAATAATTCTAGCAGATTATTATTTTATAAACAAAGGCAGCTACAAAAAGTTTTCTGAAGCAGAATTTAAAGACTACAGCTATCCTGCCCTGGCAGCCTGGGGGATAAGTATTTTCCTAACAAAAATTTTGCCGGGTATAGCACCAATTAATGCTATTATTTCTGCAGTTGCAGTGTATCTTTTAACAAATTATATAAGTGAAACCTTTACTTCCAGCAAAAGTCTTCCAGCTGAAAATTAATTAGAACAATCGAATTTATATTTATTAGATGATATATTTTAACATAACGAGGTATTGTATCCGAGGAGTGAATAATTTTGTATAAATTAATTATAAAAAACGTCAAATTAAAAGGCAGAAATGATTTAACAAATATATTTATCAAGGATAAAAAAATTGAAAAAATTTCTGAATTCAATGGTGAAAAAGCGAAGAAAATTATCGATGCCGATTCCAAACTTACTATTCCCCCTTTTGTCGATTCTCATGTTCATCTTGATACGGCTTTAACTGCTGGAGAACCGAAATGGAATAAAAGTGGAACTTTATTTGAAGGTATAGAAAGATGGGCAGAAAGAAAAGAAATGCTCAGTGAAAAAGATGTTATAGCAAGAGCAAAAAAAGCTTTAAGCTGGCAGATAGCAAATGGAGTTCTTTCTGTTAGAACTCATGTCGATATTTGTGATCCAAAATTAACCGCTCTTAAAGCTATGTTTAAAGTTAAACAATGGGCCAGCCCCTATTTAAACCTACAGATAGTAGCATTTCCACAGGAAGGGATACTTTCTTATAATGGTGGAAAAGAACTATTAGAACAGTCATTAAAAATGGGAGCAGATGTGGTTGGTGGAATTCCACATTTTGAATACACAAGAGAATATGGTGTTAAATCAGTCAAGATAATCTTTGACCTGGCCGAAAAATATAATAAGCTGATAGATATTCACTGTGATGAAATTGATGATGAGCAGTCCCGCTTTGTAGAAGTTGCTGCTGCAGAAGCAATTAAAAGAGATATGGGAAAAATAACCACAGTCAGTCATACTACAGCAATGCATTCCTATAATGGAGCATACACTTCTAAACTGTTAAGATTCTGCAAAAAAGCAGGGATCAATTTTATCGCAAATCCTCTGGTAAACATACACCTTCAGGGAAGATTTGATGATTATCCAAAGCGCCGGGGAATAACAAGAGTAAAAGAAATAAACAAAATGGGAATAAATTTGAGTTTTGGTCATGATGATATACTGGATCCGTGGTATCCACTGGGGACTGGTAGTATGCTCCAGGTCGCTCATATGGGAGCACATATAACACAGATGATGGGTACAGAAGAATTAAAAGAAATATTTAAAATGATTACAAAAAATGGAGCGAAAACACTTAATATTTCCAACAATTATGATGTTAGAGAAGGAAATGACGCCAATTTGTTAATACTGCCTGCTGATAATCAATTAGATGCACTGAGAAGACAGACAGCACCTAAATGGGTTATAAGCCGGGGAAATATAGTGGCAGAAAATGATCCAATCAACACAAATGTAATTCTTGAAAATAAAAAAAAGCAGATTAATTTTAAAAAATAAATAATTTTTTTTGCTATAAATTTCTATTTGTTTATTTCCTGAATTTATGTTATTATAAAAAAGACGATTAAAAAATTCATAGGAGGTATTCACACTGGACGCAAGAACACATAAACTTCTGGCTTATAAAGCTCACAATTATTTCAGCAGAAGGGATATCGAAATTTCTAAACTGGGTCTGGCAGTTGGCAGTGTTAAACCCGATTTTGTAAAAGATGAAATCAGCCATTTTAAAGATGAATCAATCTCGATATTTTTTGAAGATTTTGATTCACTAAAAAATATCAATCCATATGAAAATAAATTCAGCTTTTCTGTTAAGCTGGGTGAATTGTATCATTATATTGCAGATTTCTTTACAAGAGCACATAATGACAGATATTTTATAGAAAGATCTGTTAAACATATTTTATATGAGTGGCGTTTAAATCGGGCTGCACACAAATTAAATGACGACTTTTTTGAAGACAGCTTTGAAAATGGATTTATTTATGATATGTCACTGGAAGAATTTATTGAAAACGAGCACAGAAAGTTTCTAAAAAATAAGCAGAGCTTTGAAAATGATTTGAAATCTGCATTTAGAGTATGTATATTAATGACAAACAAATTGATTTATGAGCTAGAGCTTGCCAGCAGCTTTGCAGTACCAAAAGCATTTAATGCTGAAAAAAAGCTGGTCTTAGAAAATGCTTAACATGAAGATCATAAACTGCAGAACAAAAGTATAATTAATCATTAAAATCCGCCCAAACAAACAGGGCGGATTTACTATTTAATATTAATTATCTAAAAGTTCAAATAATTTTTCAGCTTCATTTATTTCCAACAGCTTTAAATATATTTTTTCATTAATTTCAAATTTAAACATGCATATCATCCTTACCAATTATATTGGCATAAAAAACATTTTCTTACTACTTTTTATTATTATCTTCCTCATCTTCAATATCTTCATAATTTACATCAATAAAATCGTCACCAGAAAATTCTCCTTCATCTGGGTCCTTAGAACTGTGATTATAACTATGTCCATTATAATAGACATTAACTTTATCACTTTTTATATATTTAACAAATTTTTCTTTTACATATTTAGCAATAATTTTACGTGAAGGTGGTAAAATTAGAGCAAAACCACACACATCAGTCAATATTCCAGGAGTTAAAAGCATTATTCCTCCACCTAAAATCAGCAGTGCTCCCACCATCTCATCTGCAGGCAGATTACCGCTGTTAAGATCAGTCCTTATTTTTCGTACAACCTGATATCCCTGACTGCGGGCAATACTTCCACCGGTTATTCCTGTGAAAATAATTAGCAGTACTGTATTAAAAATTCCTATAATCTCTCCTACTTTAATAAGCAGCATTAATTCTATCAGTGGAACGGTTACAAACAGCAGTAGTAGTTTAAAAAACAATTAATTGACCCTCCTCTGGTACAAGTCCAAAAATTTGCTGGCAGACTTTACCCTTTATCTTCTTTTATAATGTTTTTATAAAAATATTTCAACCGTATCAAGTTATTTAACATTAAATGTTGATTATTTAAAACATTTGCAAAAACTTTTATACTATCAGCAGAAATTTCATAACCTGTATAAATATTCAACACTTAATTTGTTTATCTTTTAATCAATTCTTTAAATACAGCTAAATCCCTTTATTATACTAACAAAATTTTTGTACAAAAAAAGAACCCTGATTTTAGACAGAGTTCTTTTTCCATTTAATTATTTGAATTTAATTTTTTAAACTTTCACATTTATTAACAGGTACCTGAAACCAGAGATCCGGCTTTATATACTGCATCCACATTAAATACATCTTCTATATTATCAAGTGGGTTTCCATCTACTACCACCATATCAGCATATTTGCCTGCTTCAATAGAACCTAAAACATCCTCTATCTCGAGCAGTTCAGCTCCACCTAAAGTTGCAGCCTGTACTGCTTCCAGAGTTGTCATGCCTGTCTCAACCATTTTCTTTAACTCATATGTATTTTTACCATGTTTGTTAAATGGTGTTCCAGCATCTGTACCCATGGCAATTTTTACACCAGCTTCTTTTGCCAGGCGGAAACTGTTCATATGATCGTCAATCAACCTTTTTGATTTTTCAACAGCATATTCAGGTACTCCATTTTCCACTCCATATTCTACAATCCAATAAGGAGCCACCAGTGTTGCCACAAGAAATGTTCCCTTTTCTACCATCATTTCTACTACTTCTTCGTCCAGAAAAATCCCATGTTCTACTGAATCAATTCCAGCTCTAACAGCATTTTTAATTCCTTCAGTTCCCTGTGCATGTGTTGCAGTTTTACGGCCTGCTTTGTGTGCTTCTTCCACTGCTGCTCTTATTTCTTCTTCCGTCAGCTGTGGTGAACCAGGTTCTACTCCTCTTGTCATAACTCCACCTGTAGCCATAATTTTAACTACATCAACACCTGCCTTAAGCTGTTCTCTGGCCGCTTTTCTAACCTCAGCTGGACCATCAGCTTCTCTTCCATTTTTGTATCCATGCCCACCTGTCATTGTGATACATCTACCGGAAACCTGCATTCTCGGTCCTGATAAAAGACCTGCTTTTTCTGCATCTCTAAGTCCGAGATCATAAAAATTGGATGCACCCATACCTCTTATCTGAGTAACACCAGACTGAAGAGTTTTTTCCATATTTCTGACAGCTTTAACAATTGTAAATGCATCATTTTCTTCTTCACGAGCTTTATGAGGGTCAGCTGAACCATCCGAAAGTGAATGAATATGTGCATCAATAAAACCGGGTAGGACTGTCTTCCCGCCCAAATCTACAGTTTCTACTCCATCCGGTATATTAACTTCAGCTCCAACTTCTTTAAAATATTCTCCCTCAATTAAAATCACACAGTCATCAACAACTTTACCGGCTTTAACATCAACCATCTTAAAATTCTTATAAGCTTTCAAATTTATCTCTCCTTCTCTTCTGCTCTTTTTTGAAAAAAATTATATTTATTTACTTATATTCATTTATAGAAATTTTCTATTATGCTGGATTTTAACATCTTTAAAAATTATTATTCATAACCCTAAACTCAGCTGTTAAGATCTTCAATTAAATTTATAAGTCCACCGGCCAGTACCTTGGCTCTTGCTTTCAGTGATGAAAGAACAATATATTCTTCATCATTATGTGCATTTCCACCAACTGCACCCAGGGCATCAAGTGTTGGTACTCCCATCGCACTAACAAAATTACCATCAGAAGCACCTCCGGTAGAAACAGCTCCAATTTTAAGTCCGAGCTCTTCACCAGCTTTTTTATAAGCCTGATACATATTCTCAACTTCTTTATTTTTTTCCATGGGTGGACGATTTATTCCACCACTAAGCTCTGTTTTTGTTCCTTCTACATATATTCCCGCAGCTATTTTATTTAATTCTGTTTCTATTTCCGGCCCCTGATCCTTTTTTACAAATCTCAGGTCAATCTCTGCTCTGGCTTTTTCTGCCACAATATTTGGCCGCTGTCCACCTTCAACAACGCCTACATTTAAAGTGATTCCCCTATCATAGTCTGTCAGATTATGAATATCCAGAACTTTACGGGCAAGTTCTTCAACAGCACTTGCGCCGTCAGCATGATTTGAACCTGCATGTGTGGGTTTCCCTTCAATATCCATTGCAAAAATCCCTACACCTTTGCGGGAAACAACGACATCATCTCCAGATCTGCCCGGCTCCATAACAAAACAGTGAGTAACTTCTTCAGCTGCAGCTTCTATTAATGGTCTGGAAGAAGGTGAACCAATCTCTTCATCACCATTTAAAACAACTGTTATATCCGGCAGTTTCTGATCTGATGCAAAAAGTGCCTCCAGAGCTGTCCTCAGAACTACAACCCCGGATTTCATATCACATACTCCAGGTCCAAAAGCTCTATCACTATCTCCATCAATAGTAAATGGTCTTTCTACAGCAGTTCCTTCTTTAAAAACAGTATCAACATGACAGAGAAAAAGGAAATTACCATCTAATTCTCCCTTTTTTCTTGCCGTCATATTATTACCTCTCTCTTCCTGCCTATCGACTTCAATTTCAAAACCCATATCTTCAAAAGCATCTTTATTTATAGAAATTATTTTATCAATTCCTTTTTTTGTATATGAACCACTGTCAATATTAACAAGCTCCTCAACTGCATCAATCATAGTTTCTTCTTTATGATCAATCATTTTATAGATCATTTCCATTACTACTCTCTCCTCTCAGTCGTATAAATGACAGGCTACCTGTCTTCCATCTACTTCTTTAAGTTCTGGTTCTACTTCTCTGCAGATATCCTTTGCATATTTACATCTGGAATGAAAATAACAGCCTGAAGGCAATTGTATCGGATCCGGTACATCTCCTTCTAATGAAACAAAATTTTCTTTTGTTTTTTCTGTAAGTTCCGGAATAGATCCAAAAAGTGCCTCTGTATATGGATGTACAGGATGGTCAAAAATCTCCTTTTTATCTCCTATTTCAAAAACCTTGCCCAGATACATTATTGCAACCCTGTCACTAATATGTTTGACAACACTGAGATCATGAGCTATAAAAAGATAGGTTAAATGAAATTCTTCCTGCAGATCCATCATTAGATTCAATATCTGTGCCTGTATAGAAACATCCAGTGCAGATATGGGTTCATCAGCAACAATAAACTCAGGCTCCATAGCAAGGCTTCTGGCAATACCAATTCTCTGCCTCTGTCCACCACTAAACTGATGGGGATATCTGTTTAAATAGGAACCATCAACTCCCACTTTGTCCAGAAGTTTTAATATATAGTCATCCATCTCTTCCCTGGAAACAATATTGTGTGTTCTAATTGGCTCACTAATTATTTCCCTGACTTTCTGCCTGGGGTTTAAAGAAGAATAAGGATCCTGAAAAATCATCTGCATCTTTTCTTTCAATTTAAACTTTTCTTTTTCCGACATATCGCCCACTCTACTGCCATCATAATATATATCTCCAGCAGTTGGTTCATATAATCCAAGTATTGTTCTTCCAATTGTTGATTTGCCACAGCCACTCTCACCAACAAGACTCAGTGTCTCTCCTTTTTTAATATCAAACGAAACACCATTTACTGCATGTACATAACTTTCATTTTTTCTAAGTCTGGCCAAGAGTCCGCTGTTTACTGCAAAATGTTTTTTAAGATTACCCACTTCCAGCAAACTCATCTTAACCAACCCCTCTCATCAGTTTTTTAGAAAAAACCTGAGCTTTTTTGCAGGTGGCAAAATGACCATCACTAACCTTAATTAGTTCTGTACAATCTGGACAATCATCATCAGCATAATCACATCTGGATTTAAATTTACATCCTTCCGGCAGATTAAGCGGACTGGGCATTATCCCTTTTATCTGATTTAGCCTTCTCTGATCTCTTCCCAGAACAGGAAGAGAATCAATTAAACCCTGTGTATATGGATGTGCAGGTTCACTGATTAGTTTCCCTTTATCTCCATATTCAATTATATCACCTGCATACATAACCATAACTTTATCTGCAATTTCTGATATAAGAGCCAGATCATGGCTTATTATTATCATTGAAGTATTGAATTTATCTATTAAATTTTTCATCAAACCAATAATTTGTGCCTGAATTGTTACATCAAGAGCTGTTGTCGGTTCATCTGCAATCAAAAGTTCTGGATTACTGGCCAAAGCTATCGCAATTACAACCCTCTGCCTCATTCCGCCACTCAACTGTGATGGATAATGATCTATTCTTTTTTCTGGAGATGAGATACCTACCATCTCCAACAGTTCAACTGCCCTTTTGCGAGCATCTTTTCTGCTGTAATTTTGATGAAAAATCAACACCTCGGTTATCTGACGTCCTACTGTCAGTACAGGATTAAGAGAGGTCATCGGATCCTGAAAAATCATAGAAATTTTATTGCCACGTATTTTATTCATTTCTTTTTCACTCATTTTAAGAAGATCCTGTCCTTTAAATTTAACCTCACCTGCTACGATTTCTCCAGGCTCTTCAATAAGGCGCAGCAGAGAAAATCCAGTTACAGATTTCCCGGCCCCTGATTCACCAACAATTCCCAGTATCTCACCTTTATTAACCTCAAAACTGACACCGTTTACAGACTTTACTATCCCTTCACGAGTATGAAAATATGTTTTTAGATCATTTACTTCAAGAATTTTTTCCTTCTGCATCTTCATTCCTCCTATTCTAGCTTCTCAGCAGAAAAATTATTTCAATTTTGGATTTAGAGTGTCTCTAAGCCAGTCTCCAATAACATTAATAGATAGCACTATCATTACAAGCACAGTACCAGGAAATACAACAAGCCACCAGCTGCCGCTCATAAGTCTTTTATATCCATCAGAAATCACCAATCCTAAAGACGGTTCAGTCAGTGGAACTCCCATTCCCAGAAAACTCAATGTGGCTTCCAGCATAATAACCTGTGCTATTTGTACTGTAGCTATAACGATAATTGGAGTTAAAATATTTGGCAGAACATGTCTCATAATTATTTTTGTTTTACTTACCCCAATCAATTTGGCAGCTTCTATAAATTCGCTGTTTTTTAAAGATAGGGTAGAACCTCTGGCAGTTCTAGCATAAGTTACCCAGGTAGCCAGTCCTATAACTATAATAAGTTTTAAAATCCCGCGCCCCCAAAAGGCCATTACTGTAATGGCAATCATAGTAGTCGGAAAAGAAAGTTGTACATCTGCCATCCTCATAATTACACTATCAATTTTTCCACCAAAATATCCAGATATCATTCCTAATGTAACACCTATAGTTCCACCTAAAGCTACTGCAGCAAGACCAACCATTATAGAAATCCTTGTACCATAAAGAATTGTACTCAATACTCCTCTACCCTGAAGATCAGATCCAAATATAAATTTATCTACTCCACCTTCCATCCAAACTGGCGGCCTCATACTATCCATTAAAGAAACAGATGCAAGATCATAAGGATCGTGTGGTGCTATAAATACTGCAAACACACTGCTGAAAACTATCAAAAAAAGTACA
Organism: uncultured Halanaerobium sp.; assembly: GCA_964559325.1. Taxonomy (GTDB): domain Bacteria; phylum Bacillota; class Halanaerobiia; order Halanaerobiales; family Halanaerobiaceae; genus QPJE01. The sequence continues at coordinate 20,460 of CAZLIW010000006.1, forward strand.
ATACTTGCAAGTATAACAAGCTTATTTTTTTTGTAGCTGTAGAATAGATCTGAATTTAAGGCTTTTCTCAACTTTTCTTTCATTCTACACCCTCCTAATTTAGCTCTATTCTTGGATCAAAGAAATAATATAAAAGATCAACTGTAAGATTTATAAAAGCAAAAATAACTGCAACAACAAGTATATATGACATAATAACAGGGCGATCTAATCTATTAATAGAATCTAATATCAGCTTTCCCATAC